>JANTGH010000018.1 GCA_024763055.1 Desulfobulbaceae bacterium | reverse complement strand
CAAGCCTCGGCAAAGAAAGCTCAACGAAAAAAATGCTGATTTTTCAGCCCTACATCACTGAAAATTGGTTCTAGGGAACACTTTTCAACACCCTTTATTACGAAATAAACAAGCCGCCCTGGGTCGGATCGGTGCCGCTCCCACTTTTGACAACCAGCCGATACAATTTATCCTGACCGCGGAGGGAAGATTAAACAAGGCGCAGGAATTTGGTGATGTTGTTATAAAAACCAAGGATGACGGCACACTGATCTTTCTTAAAGACGTCTCCACCATTGAATTAGGGGCGGAAACATACGACTGGAATGCCCTGCTCAACAAAAAACCGACCGCTTTGATCGGCATTTACCAGCTTCCCGGATCCAACTCCCTGGCAATAAAAAAGAAAGTTGTCATGGCCATGAAGAAACTGAAAGGCCGTTTTCCCGATGGCCTTGAGTACAAGATTCCTTATGACACCACCCTCTTTGTTGATGTAGCCATTAAAAATGTAGTCCGGAACCTGCTCATAGCCGTCGCTCTGGTCATCCTGATTGTCTTTCTTTTCCTCGGTTCATGGCGGCCGACGATTATTGCCTCGGTGGCCATTCCCGTTTCTCTTATCGGCACCTTCGGCATTCTCCAGTTGGCCGGTTTTTCCATCAACTTTCTCACCCTGTTCGGTCTGATCCTGGCCATCGGCATTGTCGTCGACGATGTTATCCTGGTGGTGGAAAATGTGGAACGTCTCATGTACAAACATCCAGACCTGACGATCCCCCAGGTGGTGAAAAAATCCATGCTCCAGCTCATCGGCCCGGTCATCGCCACCACGCTGGTGCTGGTGGCGGTCTTTGTCCCGGTATCCATGATGCCCGGGCTGGTCGGTTCCATCTATAAGCAGTTTTCCCTGACCATCTGCTTTGCGGTCATCATTTCTTCAATTAACGCCCTGACCCTCTCCCCGGCCTTGTCGGCCATCATCATTAAACGGCTTGGTCCGGGTGAACGGAAATTCGTCCTCTTTCGGCTGTTTGATCGTTTGCTTGACCGCCTGACCAGCGGGTATATGGTCATTGTCCGTTTTCTAATAAAAATCCGCTATATCGTCCTCCTTATTTTCTGCGGTCTCCTGGCGGCAACTTACTGGATTTTTACCATCACCCCGAGCGGCTTTGTCCCGGAAGAGGACAAGGGCGTATGCATGGTTATGTATAATCTAAAACCGGGAACTGCCATCGGACGTACTTCCCAGCTGCGAAAAAAGCTGGAAAAGATCATCTTGGCTGTTCCGGGTGTGGAAAATATGATTGCCGTTGACGGCTACAACCTGCTCAGTCAAACCATGGATTCCAGTGCCGGGACAGGTTTTATCTCGTTCAAACACTGGAACGATCGTACCGATACCGCCCAAAGTGGTGCATCAATTATTAAAAATATCAATATGCAGGCAGCCAAATTCTCCGATGCCCGCATCGCTGCCTTTAATGTGCCCGGTATCCCCGGGCTCGGTAATGTCGGCGGTTTTGACTTTCGCCTGCAGGATTACCTGGCGGGCGATATCAATACCTTTGTCGGTTATGCCGACAAACTCATTGTCAAGGCCGACAAAGATCCCCGTATTGCCACGGCCTATACCAGCTATGCACCCAATTACCCCATGCTGGCCATTGACATTGACCGAAAGAAAGTCAATTCCCTGGGAGTGGACATGGCGGAACTGTTTGCCACCATGCAGACATATTCAGGCTCTTTTTATGTCAATGATTTCAGCAAGTACGGCAAGGTCTTTCGAGTTTTTGTACAGGCGGATAAACAGTTCCGCAGTGATCCTTCAGATATTTCCAAACTCTTTGTCCGCAACAAAAACAGCGACATGGTTCCCCTAAACGCCCTTGTTACGGTCAATTTCATGACCGCGCCCCAGGACCTGCCCCACTACAATCTCTACCGGGCCATTACCATCAACGGCAGTGCTGCGCCCGGCTACAGCTCCGGCCAGGCGATGGCCGCCATGGAAGAACTGGCGGAAGAGATCCTGCCCGATGATGGTTCGTTCGGTTATGACTGGTCGGGCATGTCCTACCAGGAAAAACTGGCCGGCAATACCAAAATTCTTGTTTTCGGCTTTGCCATTATCGTCGTCTATCTGGTCCTCTGCGCCCAGTATGAAAGCTGGATCCTGCCGATCATGATTCTCGTCTCGGTACCGCTGGTCATGTTAGGGGCGCTGACTCTGCAGAATATTGCAGGGCTTGACAACAACCTCTTTGCCCAGGTCGGCCTGGTGCTGCTTATCGGTCTGTCCTGCAAAAATGCCATCCTCATCGTCGAAGTTGCCAAGGAACAGCGCGAAAGCGGGGTGCCGATTATCGAGTCGGCCCTGAATGCGGCAAAACTGCGCTTTCGAGCCATCATGATGACTATTCTCTCCTTTGTCTTCGGGGTCATTCCGCTGGCCGTCGCCTCGGGCGCCGGCGCCATGACCATGCGCTCCATCGGCACCATTGTCCTGGGCGGCATGGTTGCGGCAACCTTTATCTCCACCATGCTGGTACCGGTGATCTTCGTTCTTCTGGAAAGCCTGCGGGAACGGTTTATCAATATCGAAGAGGTGGTCAAAAAACGGGAATTACTCTAAGAACAATCTTTATCAGTCAATGAATATCGCCAAAAAATCATGAGCACGACCACAGCCAAGGCCAGAGCCAGATACCAGGGAAACCAACTGATCGATGTCCGAAACGCCTCATTTTCCACCATCTGCGTCGACCAGGCCGGATGAACCCTGCCCGTAGAATTCCTCAAATAACCCATCAACCCGGCATACAAAAGACCTATCAACCCATAGGCCGCGTTAAAGGCCAGCCCCTTGAAGCTGAGCACCGTGGCCCGGTGCGCCGAATCGGCGATCTCATTGAGATAATAACTGGTAAAAAACGAGGTCATCATCATAGCAATAAAGATGAAGACCACGGGAATAATGCCGACATAGGGAACAAACAGGATCAGGCCCCAGAAGGCTGAAAAGGCTATTGCGCCCACGATACAGACATTATGCACCGGCCTGAGATGATGCACCATGGCCCGGGCGATTCGAGGGATCACCAGACCCAACAGGGCAATACCGGATCCGATCAGGCCAAAGCTTGCCTCGGGCAGGGCAATGAGCCGAAAATACTGGCTGGTCATGGTGACCAGCATACGCAGTACATGGTCAAAACACATGCCGAAACAAATCACGGCCAGGGCAAAGGGCGTACGCAGGATCCATCGGCCCGCCTGCAGGGTCAGATGCAGGGCTTCGCGAATTTTCTCTCCATTGCCGCCTGGTTGTTCTTTCAGCACCTTCTCCCCTCCTGCCTCCTCCAGTTGCGGATCCAGCATACCCATGGTGACTGCCAGAGAAAGCAATCCAAGAACAAGGGTTAAATAGACGGGGAAACGCATGCTCACCTGCTGAGTGACGGAAACCGTGAAGCCAAGCCAGGCAAGGGCATGATTGACGGTTGCATTGTCATAGACCACCGCGCCGATGGTCATGGCAAAAATATAGCCCACATGCTGCATGCGCATCTGGATATCAAGCACCCGTGGCCACTCTTTTTCCAGACCCGACTCCACCAGGGTATCATAGGCCATGGCCTCATCGGCGCCGCTGGCCATGGCCTCGGCCAGACCGCTGAGGATGCGATTGAGCAAAAAGGCGAGAAAAATAATGGTGCCTTTCCCAAGCGGTACCAAGGCAATGATCGACATTTCCATGACCATGAGCAGCGAAGTGCCCACCAGCAATCGCTTTCGACCAAGTAGATCAGCCAGCGCACCGGAGGGAACCTCCGCCAGCACTATGGTCACGGCCCAAACGGTATTCAAGAGGGCAAACTGTTCAAGGCTGAGACCATAATCAAGGAAGAGAATAGTGAAAACCGGATAATAAAACCGGGCATTGAACAGGACGCGAAAGGCGAGAAAGCGTTGTACATTCGGCAGAGAAAAAGGTGAAATATCCGATGAGTTACCCATGAAGGACATAATGAAGGGAAACCATCACGCTGTCAAGCTGTTCTCGAGAAAAGACAAAAAAACTCGCGCTGTATTCCGCTTTATGCTACATTTCCTTGATTTGGCAGTGAAAAAAACTATATCCCGAGAGTCTCTTGGAAAACGATCATTCCCCCACACCCGAGCCCCTGCTCTGCGGTAACTGCGACCTGCTGATGGCGGACGTCCAGCCGCCGCCGGGCCATACCGTCCGCTGTCCACGCTGCGGAAAACGGCTGCATAAGTGGAAAACAAACAGCATCGAAAAAACACTGGCCATCAGCCTGACCGGACTACTTCTTTACCTGCCTGCCAACTTCATGCCGCTTCTCACCTTTGATATCCTGGGCACAAACACTTCGGCCTCACTCTTTGCCAGCACACTCAGTATGTTCGGTCAGGGACAATTTATCGTCGGCATATTGATCATGCTTTGCGGGTTTTTCCTTCCCCTGCTCCTGCTTTTCCTGATATTTTCCGTCAGCCTGACCCTGAACAGGGGATGGCGACAGCCCTGGATCGCCCGTTCCCTTACGACCATCCATCACCTGCGGGAATGGGCCATGCCGGATGTCTATCTGATCGGTGTCTTTGTCACCATCATCAAGATGAGCCACATGGCGAAGATACAATATGACATCGGCCTGTTCTGCTTCATCGGCCTGGTACTGTGCACCATTGGCGTTCTTTCGACCATGGACAGACCGCTGTTCTGGTCCCGCCTGGATCCCGACAGCGGCTCACCGCTGCCCGAGCCGGTCCAAGCCGTTACTGGGGCGGATGCCGGGCTCTGCCTCTGTCACGGCTGTGAAAAAGTCGTCCCCATTGCCTCACAGAACCGACGATGTCCCCGTTGCGGCGAGCGCCTGCATCTCCGAAAAAAAAACAGCCTCAGCCGTACCTGGGCGCTGGTGCTCACTGCCATTATCCTTACCCTGCCCGCCAATGTTCTGCCCATTATGGAAGTAGATTATTTCGGTGTTCCCGATCAGTCAACCATCATGGACGGTATTATTTATTTTTTCAAAGAGGGGTCCTACGGCATCGGCGCTATTATTCTCACCGCCTCCATCCTGGTGCCGCTTTTCAAAATTTCCGGGTTGCTTCTCATCCTGCTGACCATCCATTTCCGTCTTCCCGGCTGGCGGCGGCATAAAACCATTATGCTGCGTTTCATTGAATTTATCGGCCGATGGTCGATGCTCGATATCTTCGTCATTGCCCTTCTCTGCGCCCTGGTCCGATTTGGTTTTCTCTCGACCATCAATGCCGCCCCGGCGGTGTTCTACTTTGCCGGAGTCGTGGCCTGCACCATGCTGGCCACCATAAGTTTTGATCCCCGCCTCCTCTGGGACGTAACCTCTCCCTCCGACCACCCGTCTTCCGACCATGCAACAGCCTGAACTGAAAAATAAATCATTCATCTCGCCGATCTGGTTTCTTCCCTTTATCGCTCTCTGCATCGGCGGCTGGCTGTTGTACACCAGTTATCGGGACGCCGGCATTGATATCATCATTCACTTTGCCACTGCCGAGGGCGTCACAGCCGGCAAGACCAAGGTCATATACAAGGGAATTGCGGTGGGGACGGTAAAAAAAGTTGAAATCGACGGTGACCTCAAGGGCATTGATCTGCATATCGAGATGAATAAAAAAACGCGGCCGGGCCTGGTCAAGGACACGAAATTCTGGATTGTCCGTCCGGAGATCTCCGCCGGCCGCATCACCGGTTTAGAGACCTTGGTCAGCGGCTCCTATATTGCCGTTAAAAAAGGCAACGCAACAACTGAAAGCCGTTTTTTTGAAGGGTTGGAGACCCCGCCGCCACTGGATTCCGATGCGCCGGGCCTGCACATTACCCTGAAAACGCCAAGCCTGTACTCTTTGCAGCGGGGGTCCCGAGTCTACAGCAAAAACCTGAACATCGGCCTGGTCGAAGATTACAGCCTGGATAGGGATGAGATGATCACCCTCAAGATTCTCATCAAACCGGAATTTCGCCACCTGATCCATGAAGGAACCCGTTTCTGGAATGCCTCCGGTCTCTCGGTCAGCGGTGACCTGCAAACCGGCCTGACCGTCAACATGGAATCTCTGGCCTCGCTTATCTACGGCGGCATATCCTGCGCAACGCCCAAAGAGCTGCAAAACACGCCGACGATACAATCCGGACGCAAATATCACCTCTATAAGGATTTTGAAGATGCCCAATACGGTGTTTCCATGACCCTGCAGTTAGCCACCGGAGCCGGAATCGTCGCCGGTAAAACCAAGGTTCTGTATCGCGGCCTCAAGGCCGGGGTCGTCAAGAGCCTTGACATTAACAACGATACCTTTCACACGGTCACTGCCACCATTCTCCTTGACCCTCGTGCAGAAGTCATTTTAAGAAAAAACACCCGTTTCTGGGTCATCAGGCCCCAGGTCTCCATTGAAGGCATTAAAAACCTCGAGACCTTGATTTCCGGGGCATACATAACCTTCCAGATCGGCGGCGGCCCTCACTGCGACCAATTTATTGTGGAGGCCAACCCCATGCCCATTCCCACCCTGCGGCCGGGGACAATGTTAACCCTCAAGGCCAAAGACAGCGGATCACTGACCATCGGCACGCCTGTTTTTTATCGAAAGCTCATCGTCGGCGAGATCACGGATATCGCCCTGACCGAAAACGGCAAAGGTGTTCGCACTACCATCCTTATCTACAAACCCTTTGACCAGCTTGTTGCCGACAACTCCATCTTCTGGAATGTCAGTGGCGTCCAGATAAACGGCAATCTTTCCAATTTCAAAATCAACCTCTCCTCCATGCGGGCCATGCTCGCCGGCGGTGTTACCTTTGTCACTCCGAAAGCTGAACAGGGGGAAAAACAACCACCGGGCAAAATAATAAAAAAGTTTCACCTCTATGAAAGCTACCATGATGCCGTAGCGCATGAAAGCGCCCTGCAGCCAGACGGGCTCAGCCTGCAGATACAGACGGAAAAACCCGCCGCCATCAAGATCGGCTCACCGGTGCTGTATAACAATATTAAAATCGGCGAGGTCATGGATCTGTCCCTTGCCCGCAAATCCCACCGGATAACCATCGACCTGCTCATCTTCCAGAAATTCCGCTATCTGATCAATGGCTTCTCTCGTTTTTATGCGCTATCCGGAATAAAAGCCGAAGCCAGTCTGCAGGGTATTTTACTGGAAGCAGGGTCTCTGGAATCAATTTTCAGCGGCGGCATCTCCCTGTATAACCCCAGGCAGACCTCCCGCTTCCACAAGGGCACCATTTTTCATCTCTACAAAAATCTGAACGCAGCCAAAGATGCCGACGGACTACGCCTGACCTTGTATCTGCACTCGGCAAAGTCCATCAATGGGCATACGAAAATCCGCTATCAGGGCATCGAGATCGGCAGAATCATCGATGTCGATTTTAACCCCGAATTTGATCAGGTGATAGCCCGGGCCGTGGTTCGGAGGGAGGCAAAAAAACTGTTCAGAGAGGATACCATTCTTTACCTGGTTGGACCCCAGATGAACCTTGCCGGCATTCGCAACCTGGAGACCGTCCTGGGAGGATCATATATCAGCCTGCTTCCGGGAAAAGGAAAACCGGCCGATACCTTTTCAGTGTCAAATCAGGCACAGGGAGGAAATGGAACCATTGCCGGTCTGCAGATCATCCTGGAGAGTCCGACCAGGGGTTCTCTGGGGCCGGGAAGCCCGATCTACTATCGCCGGGTGCCGGTCGGATCAATAACCGGTTACCAGCTTTCGCCCACCGGCAGGCAGGTCTGGCTGCAGGCCAACATTCTTCCTGAATATGTCTTTATTGTCCATAAGGGAACAAAATTCTGGAATGTCAGCGGTCTTGAAGTAGACGGCGGAGTATTTTCCGGCATGAGCATCAGGACGGAGTCCATGGAAGCGCTCATCAGGGGTGGAGTGGCATTAGCGACTCCGGCAGGAAAAGCCATGGGCGGCCCAGTGACCGACGGTGCCCATTTTCCGCTTGCAAAAAAAGCGAGGGACGACTGGAAAGCATGGAGCCCGAACCTTAAATTAACGGGCCATGCCGCAGGGGAAACAGATGTACCGGGAGTGGAAATCGAACAGGGACAACAACAGACCTACCCGGAAGAGAACAAGGATGATGCCGATGCATCGTTATGAGGGCACATCCTGTTGCTGGTGTTTATGCTCACTCAGTGCAACCAGGACAAAATCCTGGAGCAATTCCCGATTATGGACATCAAGATTGATGAATTCACAACCGACCACCACATGATCAAGATATTCTTCATCCATTATCCAGCGTACTTCCATGGACAGATCAGAGACGTCACCAAGATGCGGATGGCCGAACAGGGTAATCAACTGCAGACTGTCGTTCACCTTGAGCCAGATGCCCGCTGAGCGCTTGAGATGAAAACCGATGCCGCCCTCACTGACATTTAACAGGCGAACGTCGAAACTCTTCTCTCCAGCGGCAGGGGCAATTTTGGCAAGAGCCACCTCTTCACCGGAGAAAAAAATTCGAGGGTATTTTCGTTGTTCTTGAAAAGAATCCATATATTCCTTTATCCAGATATTTATTCTCAAAGAGTTGGCGGTACCAAAGCATAGCTTCAATCACTTATCGGAATAGTGTATCGCCCGCTTAAGGAAATAGCAAAAAAAATCGCAGAAAAAAAGTAATTCTTCTTGGTGTTTTTGCTTACTTTTTCTTTATACCAGCTTATTTCCCCCGATACAGGCATTTCCCGGTCCTCTCTTTATTTTTCCCTTGGCCGGTACCCCCGACTGAAAAAACCGCAGCCGGTTGGCATTGGTGACAACCGTCACCGAGGAAAGCGCCATGGCTGCCGAGGCAAACATCGGCTGCAGGAGCCAACCGGTAAAGGGATAGAAGAGACCGGCAGCAAGCGGAATACCAATACTGTTATAAAAAAAAGCGCCAAACAGATTCTGTTTTATATTCCTGATGGTGGCACGGGATATTTCGATGGCCACGGCAACATGGGCCAGGGAATCCCCGGCCAGGGTAATATCGGCATTGTCAATGGCCACATCCGCACCCGATCCTATGGCAAATCCGGTATCCGCCCGGGCGAGCGCCGGGGCATCATTGACGCCGTCGCCTACCATACCCACCTTATGGCCCCTGGCCTGCAGCTCCTGTATGACGGCAAGTTTTTCTTCGGGCAGGACTTCGCTGTGGACCTGATCAATCCCAAGTTCCCCGGCCACGGCTTCGGCAGTCGCCCGGCTGTCGCCGGTACACATAACAAGAGTAACTCCAGCCCGCTGCAGGGTCTTGACGGCAGCTGCCGAATCCTTTCGCACCGGATCACGAAGCAAAAGCAGCCCTAAAGGATTGCGCCCGTCGGCAAGCCAGATAGGCGTTGCCCCGGAAGATGCCTCTGTCTCGGCTTTTGTTCTCACGTCATCAGGCAGGGATATGCCCCGCTCCTGGAGAAAGAGATGATTCCCCAGCAGATAGGTGTGGTCTTCAATATCACCCTGAACGCCCCGCCCGGCAACGGCGATAAAATTTTCCACCGGCGGCAGGTCGCCATCCTTCCGCCGGGCCTCCAGCACGGCCTCGGCCAGCGTATGCTCGGAACCTTTTTCCAACGCGGCGGCTATCCGCGTCAGCTGCTCCTGATCCTGATCCATCAACGGCAGGACCTCGGTCACCGTCGGTGTGCCCATGGTCAGGGTACCGGTCTTATCAACCACCACATGGCTGAGTGTGGATGCGGTCTGCAGAGCGTCGGAATTTTTTATCAGCACATTAAGCTGGGCCGCCCGGCTGGTGCCGACCATGACGGCAATGGGCGTTGCCAGCCCCAGGGCGCAGGGGCAGGCGATAACCAGAACAGCTATGGCTGCGGTCAGGGCAAAGGCCGCCTGTGGATGGGGAACGACAAACATCCAGATAATAAAGGTGACAATGGAAATACCGATGACTGTGGGCACAAAAACAGCGGCAACCCTGTCAGCCAAACGGCCGATAGGCGGCCTGGAGAGCTGCGCTTTTTTCACCATGCCGATAATATGGGCAAGGGTGGTCTCCTCACCAAGACGGCTCACCCGCAGGGTAAACGTCCCGGATTTGTTCATAGTGCCACCGGTGACGAAATCCCCGGCTTGTTTTTTCACCGGCAACGGCTCCCCGGTCAGAAGGGATTCATCAACGCTTGAGTGCCCCTCGGTGACGATACCGTCAATGGGAATACGCTCTCCGGGACGGACACGGAGAATATCATCAATCCTGAGCAGAGAAACCGGGATCTCGATTTCGCTCCCATCGATAACCACCCGGCCACTTGTCGGCCGCAGACCGATCAGTGAACTTATAGCCTCACTCGTTGTCCGCTTGGCCCTGGTTTCCAGGGCATGTCCGAACTGCAGAAAGGCCAGAATCATAACCGAGGCATCAAGATAGAGGTGATTCCCACCGCCGGCAATAAAATCCGGCTTCAAAATCACCACCAGGGAAGATATCCAGGCGGCGGACGTACCAAGGGCAACCAGGGTGTCCATATTGGAGGTCCCGTGCCGGGCCTGTTTCCAGGCATTGACATAATAATGTTTCCCCGACAGAACCATGGTGGCAAGACAAACCAGGGCCATCAACAGCCAGAATCCCCTGTGGTCGGCCACGGGTGGAAACAGACCCGACATTTGACCGGCCATAACCCCGAAACCAACCATGGCGGCCAGGATAGCCCGCATCCAGGACCACCGGATTTCCAGGATCGCGGCCCTTTCTTCCCGGGCGGCGGTATCCTCCAGCTGTTCTTCAATTTGAACATCCAAACCCTGTTCCGCAAGCTGCAGGGCCACTGCAGCCGGATGGACCGAGGTCTTCACCCGCAGCCTGGTGCCCGTTTGTTCTATTTCCATATCGGGAAAGCGGTTGATAACAATTTCCTGCGCCCGACCCAGCACGTCCCGCCCACCTTCGACGGGCCGAAGAAAAAACACACCGACAATTGATCGTTCCGGCAACCGGGCGGCATACCCCTTTTCCACAATTGCCGCCACAACCATCTGCGGATCGCCCCCGGTTACACGGGCCCTTTTTTCGATCAGATTAACCACCGCGCTCCGCACCCCGGGTACAGACAAAACAGCCTTTTCCACATTGGTCACGCAGGCGGAACAGCTCATATCATCAACAAGAATATCATAGCCATCTGCCTGTTTTCCCATCCCCTCAGGCAATGATGCCTCATAACCCCGCTCTCTGACAACAGCCACCACCGCCTCAGGATCACCGCCGCGTACCAATGCCTCTTTTTCCACCAGGTTGACGGCGGCCTCCGTTACTCCGGCAACGGAGCGAATCGCCTTTTCCACGTTGGCGACGCAGGCGGAACAACTCATATCCGTCACCCGCACCAGGTATTCAGGCTCCTCTGCCGACACCTGCTTACCTGTTTCCGGGGAGGCTGCCGCATGAGCAGGCACGCAAGCGGCATCATTTTTTTCTTCCTCCTGTTTCTGCGGACGTGCATCATGGCCGGCCGCACAGATGGCCTCTATAACAGTTTGGGATTCCCCTCCTTCAACCTCTACCTGCCCATTGTCCAGATCGACCGTTGCGTCAATCACCCCGTCCACGGACAGGGCCGCTTCCTCAACGGTCCGAACACAATGCTCACAACTCATGTCGGTTACTGCGAGTGTAAACGTACTCATTTCATCACCTCATCCTCTACCGATCGGTGAGATTAAGCCCCTGTACAAAATTTATTGACCACCAGTTTCAACCATGGAAATAAGGGGGTATGTGTTGTATAGTTTTTTTCTATTCTTTGGCACAGGATAAGCATTATATTCGGCTCTGCCTACACATTGTAGTACAATTAATCACAGTTACCCTGAAACAGCGGCATCAAAAAACCGGAAAAAGGGGGAAACTTCTATTGAACAACAGGAAGAGATATGGGATTTCTGGACATCACGAACGCAATAAGCGCAGATCTGGAAAGCGGCCTGAACCGCGCAGAAATATTTAAAAAATATGTGCGGGCATCTCCTGCGGAAGCCACAAAATTTGCCTATTGTATAGCCTCTATTCCCACGGCCGCACTCCGCAAAAAGTACCTGAAGCTCAACGGCCTGCTTTTGGTACTCCTTGTTTCCTACGCTGCTCTTACCGTCCTTGCCGAATTACCCATTGATCTTACGAAACCAACTGTTTTTATTCTGCTCCGCACCCTGGTGCCGATCATTTTCGCTTACTTTGTCTTTCATTTTCATGGCGGGGTCTATCGACTGATCACCCTGTGGTGCCTGTTCGACCTGGTGGAAGATCTCCTGCTTACCGGAGCGCCAACCCTGACAGCCGCCCTTAAACTGCTGTCCCTGTTTTTCATCATCTTTCTTTCCTGGTTCATCAGCAGGAAGGTTTTCCCCAACCTGAAGATATTTGGACCGAAACAGGATGATGGCGGCAGGTATCTGCTGTAAGGGTACCCTCCCATCACAACGGCAAAATATGGACTTCTTCCTGTATAGGATGCATGCCTTTAAGAAACAGCCCGTTGCGGCCGTCAATGGAAATGGGATCACCGAAGTTAATCCTCCGCCCGTTTATCAAGGCATACTCTCTGGTTTCAAATACCTGCAGATCCCGACAGCCGACCACACAGGTTTTTTCCAGCCGGGTGGCCACCACTGAAGCATGCGAGGTCTGACCGCCGCGGGCGGTCAACAGTCCTTCAGCCATTGATATTTCACGGATATCCTCGGGAACCGTATCCTGGCGAATAAGAATCAGGGATACCTTCTTGTCCTCTTTGCGCAGCTGACGAATATTCTCTTCGGTAAAGACCGCGCGCCCGGAAAGCGCGGAACCGCTGACCCCGATCCCCTTGCCAAGAACCGATTCCTGCAGACGCTGCGTATCTGTAAACACATTGAGATGCTCTTTCTTCTTAATGGTAATCATATCCCTGGTCTGGAGGATGTAAAGTTGTTCCGGCTCCGGCCCTTCAAAGGTAAACTCGATCTCCTGCGGATTCCACTCCTTGGTGTAGACCAGGTCACGGGAGATGGAGAGCAACTCCTCATAAATTTTGGGAAAACGCCGTTCCAGGGAATTTTCCACCGACCTGCCATCGAGCTCTGCCTGTTCCACGGATATCGGGTAACTGGTCACCAGCCCGGAGACAATATCCTCACCCTGATCACCGGGAGCGTAATCACCCCAGAGCGCCACCCGCCGAACCTTACGATAGGGATGGGCGGTAAACAGCACCCCGCTGCCTGCCTGATGACTCAGGTTTCCATACACCATGGCCTGAATAATGACAGCGGTTCCCCAGTCATCGGACACATCCATCAACCGGCGGTACTCCCTGGCCTTATGGGTATTCCATGAGCCCAGTACCATTTCAACCGATCCGATAAGTTGCAGCCAGGGATCTTCGGGAACAGCGCAGTCAAACAGCTGCCCGGCCTTTTCATACCTGATGGCAAGCTCCTGCATCTGCGTTGGTGAAAAATCACGTTTCAGGCGAACGTTATAACGAAGTTTATGCTCATTCATCAGGGTCTGAAATTCTTCCCGGTCAACACCCCTGGCCATGGCCCAGGACTGAATAAAACGTCGGTAGTTGTCCCAGGCGAAATACGTTTGTTCCGGATATTTACGGACAAATTCCTCGACAAGTTCACCATTAAAGCCAACATTGTGGATAGTCGTCATCATGCCGGGCATGGATATGGCTGAGCCACTTCGTACCGAGAGCAGAAGCGGCCGGTCACCCGAACCATAAACCTTGCCGGTCAGTTCTTCAATCTCCGTAATTGAAGAACGTACCCGGCCCATAAACTCATCCCGGGCCCGATCAAACTCGCGGACCGCCGGCCAGCAGCGAAAAATTTCCGTTGTTATGATTGCCGCCTGCGGCACGGGCTTACCGTCATCGGCAAGCACCATCAGATTAAATCCTTTGTTGCCTAAATGAATCAGGTTATGGGTCGCCGGATTCTTATTAAACAACGAGCTGATTGCTTTTTTAGGATTATAGGTCATCAACAGGTCAAGGGTCTTCTCGTCAAGAATATCCTTTTGCGCTTCCAAAGTTTGAATGATCCGACTGATAAAATTGTCAAGATGCTGGAGGCCAAAGGTGGTGGCAATCAAATCCCGAAAAAAAGATTCAGACAGTCGCAGGACGGTTGAGGGAAGATCCTGCTCATCCCAGAGCGACCTGTATATAGTCAGCAGGTTTTCTCTGCCGATCTGGGGGATAATAATCGACAGGTTATTTTGATGGATATTGGTATAATAGGCATAGATGACATCCTTGACCCCCTCGGAAAGACCCCGCATAATATCAAGGTGCTGGGTATAAGAAAATCGTTTAATGGCAATGGAAGAGGAAAGCAGGCTGGCATAGGTATCCAACCGGCGGCTGCTGATACCGTCTATCCTCAGGGCTCTGAGGTAGAGACGCAGACACTTGACGATCTGAATAAATGTGGCCTGGGTAATAAAGTTGAGATTGATGGTATGTGAGAGTCGTTCAAGGTAGATGTTAGCGAGATTTTCCAGCCGGAAGCTCAAGCCCAGTGCATCAAATTTACGTTCACTGTAACGTCCATAAACAGACGGGATATCCACAGCAATATGGCGTTTATAATAAATCTCCTCCCGGGGTTCAAACACCTCCTCGCTTAAGATGATCTCTTTAAGGTGTTCAAGATGGTCCATGAGCGCGGAAAGACACTTCATGGTGTCGCATTTTTCAAGCACCGTCAGCAACTCCTCCATCTCCGGGAAACCTGTCTGGGCTGCCTGTTGCAGCTGGTTGCGGAGCTCGGGCAGGCCAAGATTATACTTCTGGTGCAGAAGCTTGAACATCCGCACCAGCTGTTCAAATCGCTTTCTCTCCACGGCCGACACATCCTGCTGACGGGCAAGATAAACTTGTCGCTCCTTATCCTCCCACAGCAGGATATCCTGCATGGAATCAAACTGCAGATCCTCACGTATTCTGGTGGTCAGAAGGTGCTGCCCGTCAACAAAAGGGCCGGACACCTCCACCTGGGCCAGAATTTCATCGGGAAGATATTCCTGGAGATGCTGCTTGTCCAAGGTGAGCCAGAAGCGAAATATCGCCTTGATAAAATCGACAATCAGGTTGCTCGATTCCACATGACTCTGTTTGCGTAAAAAATGAATGAGCACGTCCCTGCGTTTATGCAGCTCGTCGAGTTCGGTGGAGACCTCCCGCAGTTCACCCTCGGCCCCGATCTCATTAAAGAAAACCGGCATCAGCTTGGTGAACTGTTTGGCAAGGTTGTAAATCGGTCCAATGGGGTGATTGAGCAGATCGGTGATGTCGCGCTGAAAAAGATCCGTATCCTTGACACAGGTGCCGGATAGTTTGATATTGATGATCAGGGCCGAAAAAAGGATGGAGCACCACTTGGGTTCCTGCATGATCAGATTGAGCCAGACCCGGATATTGGCCAAATGGGCAGGGTTGGTAAGAGGCTGCCAATCCTCATCTACCCCCATGACATTGGCATACTGGAAACCAAAACGCACTGCCTGCCAGAGAAAGGCCTCAACAAGACGCGAGTTGCCCCGTTTGAACACTTCCCCTCCTATCACCTGGATACATTGCAGCGAGGTATGCGGATATTTACGGACATTGGCCTTGAGCAACTGGAAGGTAGTGACAAAAAACTGCTCAATATCTTCAAAACTCTGTTTGCGAATCAACTGAACAAGAGAACGATTAATTTCACGCAGGCTCTCCTCATGAATCAGATACAAACCGGGAGTATCCATAATTCTAAAAAGGAAGAGAAGTTTGCGATTTTCGACAAAGGGCGAGCCCTCGTCCTTTGCCGAATTTGCCCCTAACTTTCCCGGTATTTCCCGATAAAGACGGACAATGTCCATATGGGCCGGCAGTTGAAGTATCTCCTGCAAACCGGCCAAAGGATCTTTATCAACATCGATCTTTTCCAAAGCCCGCAAATGCTCCCTGATCCTGGCATGGGAAATGGCGGCAAGAAAAGGCCCGGCCTGCCAGTCATTACAATATTCCCCGCAATGCTCCTCAAACCAAGGCAGCGGGTCCTCTTCTCCGAGCCAATATGCATAGTTCAGCCGCAGAATTTTCTGCATCAGATGGGCAATCGGGCCGTAAGCAAACTCTATTTCATCCCGGCCTCCGGCAAAACCAATTAAACATAGAGCCATTTTCTTCATGGGATGGTGGCCCTGCACCATGTACATCATAACTCGGTTATTTATTGTATCGAGATGAGCAAGACGGATAAACAAATCATTTAAAGACGCCTCATAACGAAGCAGGCAGCTGTAATCCATGGAGTTGATCAGTTTATCAGTATAGGCAAGCATGGCCTCCATAACCATTCGCACCAGATGGCCTTTTTTTTGTGACTCTTCCAGGGCTTCAAGAAAAATGGAAGTAAACAGGGTGAATGCCTCCGGCCCCTGCGGATGCTTGCGGTAATGGTGGAGATTCTTCAAAACAAAAGCCCGAAGTTCGGGAACAACGATCTGCCAGTTACGATAAGGGTGGTTAATCTCGTAAAGCAGCTTTTCCAGCTTGCCCGATAATCCCTGAAATTTAACGACAACATCCTGCAGGGGACGATAGAGGGGATCAATGACGACCTGACCGGCGGTTTCCTGCAAATTAGCCCGCAAGGCCTCGGATTCTATTTTTTCGGGAGATGATTGATGATTGGTCATAGTTCTCTCATTTTCTGATTACATAATACAACAACGCTACCCAGTCTTCCTACTCTCCATCATGACAGTACCCCCGCAGGGGGAATAGAAAAAGGAAAAAAACGGATTACATTTTCGCGTAGGGAGGGCCCATCTAAAAAGTATGATACGGCGCATAACGTTACCGGACCAATACACCAACAGCAGATATTCTGACCAACTCAATTCTTTGTAGCAATTCCCACCCGCAACATCAATCTATGGGTTGGGCTGTTGGCCGAAATTGATGCTGTTTTTCTGCCCAATAGACATAGGGTCAAGAATAAACAACCAATACCCTTCTGTCCTCAAGCCGCTTAATCATGCAATCCTCGAATTTCCTCCGCCATCCCCGATTTCCTTCAATCGAATCAGGCCTGTCCGCCTTAACAGCCAACAGTGCTTTTTTTTTACTCTTTTCTTTTTATGTAGCCCTTATTTATGAAAAAAACAATTCACCTTTTTGACTTGCTCTGTTCTTTCTTTTCGGTTATGTTTTCAATAGATAGAGTCCTTCAACAGAGAAGATATTCAAAATTATTTTTCTCGTGCTTGCTCACTGGTGAACGTTTTCGCATTAAGTCCGGCTTGTTTTTTCAGTTTAATGATAATGCTATATGTTAAAGAATTATTATCACTTTTAATAAAGTTGTATTGGCGCAGTCTCACTATCAAATAGAAAAGGAGTCAATCTTATGAAAATGAATTTATTACTTGTAGCAGGAGCATTTCTTTTTCTGTCAACGGCCATGCTTACCGGTTGTACTCAGAAAACCAGCCAACCGGCCGTAACGAATAATCAGGGCAACCTTTTCATGAAGATTCCCCGGGCTGAGCATGAAAAAATGTTTCCAAAAGGTCATAAACACATAAACGGTAAGGAATGTATTTTTGACAGGGAAATCGATGCATATTTTTGTCAATATTGGGATAAGTATGATGGATATGCCCCCAGGTAAGCCGTATGTTGCAGAAAAACCGACCAAGAAGAGGCTTGGCAACGACGGAAGAGTTACCTCGGTAACTCTTCCGTAATTGCCAGGATACGTTATCTCTTCTGTATCTTTTCAGTAAAAAAACTGAACAACATTTTTATTTACCTTTCCAAAACCACAACATCAGCCTTCCCCCTCAACCCACTGACGCTCCTCTCCACTCAACTTCGGCGGCGTAGACAATATTTACCTCCTCCAAGCTCTGACGACCAAACGTTTTTGGCCACACACATCTCCCACCAGTTCAAATTGAGGCGCACTGCTTTTTCCATTGATCCGCCTGGCTTATCGGTACGATTATACACCAGAAAAAGATAAAAAATCCCCCGTAAACAAAAACCGTTTACGGGGGATATCTTTTTTAAGTCGGCCTGAGTGCGATAAAAAAAATTACTGCAATATCGGACGGGCATTGACCGGTTGTACCGGACGGTTATTGGGATGATGCATGACATGGGTAAATTCATCCAACTGTTTTTGCGATATAGTCATCGGCTCTTTCATGACCAGCCAAAAAACACCTTCCGTGCAGGGAGGGGTGGTCAGGGACCCGTTGAAACGATAGTAATCGCGATTCTCAGGCATCAGATCGTCCGCCCTGACCTGGGAAGCCATGGCAGCTTGTTGACCGGCCTCCGCCGGCATCTGTTTCCACAGTCTTGCCATCGCCTCATTCTCCTCACCGATCCGATACATAACAGCAAGAACGGCCAAAGATCCATCCTGGGCCACGTGGACAAAATGGGCTTCCATGGGGAAGGACTCACCATTGATGGCGTTTTCACTTGGTGAATGGAAATGAAACTGCTTCAGCTCAAAGATCTTTCCTGCCATCTCCATAGTCGAACCCGAGGTGTAATTTGCCTGGATGGAGTGCCCGTTATTGACGACCTCAGTCGCAAGCCCGGTGTAATGAAAGGTTATGGGTTCGAGTTCCGCTTCAACAAAGCCCGTTAAATTAATCGGGCTCTGGTTTACACCCTTGGCGCACATTTCATAAGCGGGTTCAAGCTCTCCCCATTGATCGGGAGCACCATCACCGGTATAGCTCCAATGCACATCAGCGGCCAGACTGCTGCCGGCGGCAAAAATAAAGGCGACAGTCAGTGACCAACATGCCTTTTTCATACTTCCCTCCTGTAAATTAAACCTGTCAAGAAAACGTAAATTTTATCCAAAAATGACGCAGAGCGCCGGAAAACACGCAGCACCGCAAGCGGATGCTGCGAGAGCCTATTACGTCGAGATTCCAGAGCCTCGTGAGATCCACGCAGCATGCGTGATGTCACGCAATCAGCCTGCTTCATTTTCATTGTCGAAGTCGGCGCTTATCTGGTTGTGCGCGCTCTGCGGGCATGCTGGTTTATCCGAAAATCCCTTGAGGCAGGGCCTGCCCATGCCGGAGCAAGGGGTTTTCATCGTTCGAAGTCTACGCTTATCTGTTGTGGCCGACCAATTTGGTCCAGCCATGCTGGTTTATCTGAAAACCAGCCTCAAAACAGTTATGTCCCGGCAGATTTTCAACAACACAGCGGTGGTATGATTATTGCTGTGACCTGAAAATTCCAAGTCTGCGCTCCGCCTACCTGATCCAGCCGTATTGGTCAAATAAAATAAATACGGAGTAACATAGCCGACCGCCGTAAACGTAAATAAACCCAACGGTATTCTACATCCTTTACCTTTCGATTACAACGGCTTATTCGACTCCATATGCAAAACGAGGTCCAGCATTCTATTGGAATACCCCCACTCATTGTCATACCAGCTCATGACCTTGACCGTTGTTCCCAGGGCCCTGGTGCAAAGGCCGTCAACAATGGAAGAATGAGGGTCTCCCTGAAAATCAATGGAAACCAGTGGCTCTTCAGTATACCGCAGATAGCGGTTGGCCGCCTCGCTAAGGGCCTTATTCACCTCGGGAACCGTGGTCTCCCGTTCTACCTCCATGACCGCATCAACCAGTGAGACATCGGGGGTGGGAACCCGCACAGCCAGGCCGTCAAACTTATTTTTCAGCTCCGGAATCACCAATGCCACAGCTGCCGCGGCCCCGGTTCTTGTTGGAATCATCGACATAGCGGCAGCCCGTGCCCGGCGAAGATCGGAATGGGGAAAATCCAGCAAACGCTGATCACCGGTATAAGCGTGGACTGTCGTCATTAGCCCTCGCCTGATGCCGAAATTATCCAGAATGACCTGGGCCATGGGAGCCAGACAGTTGGTCGTGCAGGAGGCATTGGACAGCACATGATGCTCGGTGGGATCATACTCATCTTCATTAACCCCCATGACAATAGTCTTGACAGCCCCCTTGGCCGGAGCGGAAATAATGACCTTGACCGCCCCGGCATCAATATGGGCCTTGGCCGAATCCATATCTCTGAAAAAACCGGTGCATTCAAGAACGTACTCCGCACCATACTCTCCCCAGGGAATATCCTCCGGCCGCCGATGGTTAGAGAGAGGAACAAGCCTGCCGTCTACAATAATGCCATCATCGGTGGCTGTTACCTCGGAATCAAAGACCCCCATCACCGAATCATACTTAAGCAGATGGGCAATGGTAGGTATATCAGTGAGGTCGTTAATGCCGACAACTTCAATGTCGGCAAAAGCTTCATCCATAACCTGCGCCCTGAAAATATTTCTTCCGATCCGGCCAAAACCATTAATACCTATTTTAATACTCATCGTTTCCCCCATTGGTAATGATCAGGTTGCCCGTTCGCAAACTCTCCCCACAGGACAGATACGCCAATGCAATCTTTTCAGGCTACCTTTAAAAATCCTTCAGTTGAACTGCTCTACCTTCTTGCTCACCCCCCAGTCCCGCAGGCGGCTGTTTTCCCTTAACATGGCCTCGATATGCGCAGCCTTCACGCGGGCCTCATTACACTCGGGATCACTCCCCAAGGCCCGTTTATACATGGTCAGAGCCTGTGGATACCACTGACCCGAAAGATAGCTTCGCCCGACGGCACAAAAACCCCGGGCAACACTGCCGGCAAACATATCGGACAACAACGCTTCAATCCCTTCTCCCCATAATTCCCGGACAGTCTCTTCTTTCTCCACCAGTAACCTGACAACCAGCAGGTTGCCGGCCAGCTCGGGCAGCATCATCCGCACAGTGCAATTTGCCTGCCCGAGAAGAACGGCAATCTGCTCTATTTGGCGGACCACATCAGATGCAATCCGATGAATCAAGGCCTCCACATCAACCATAGCAGACAACCGGGGAAGGGTCTTTAATGATTGCCGGCCCTGTCCGGAAGGGACAGGTGGTAGCCGATGCATACGAATAGCTGTCGGGCCATAGGTATTGAGCAGATATATATTTTCCTTAAGTTTCATGGACTCATGAAACACGGAACCAAACAACCAGTCAATCAGGGAACCACGGATATTCTGTTCCAGATCATGCCCGGGCCAGATCAGGTGACAGAGGTCTTTCAGCTCCCAGAGCCGGCCTTTTTCAGTTTCCGTACCTATCATCCGGGTTAACAGCTCCCCCATACGTTCCCTTTGTTTTCGTGTCTCAGGGGTAAGCAGATCAACGATGCCATAAGGTCCCTCGGGTTTGCGGCAATCAAGATAGACCCCGTACAACTGCTGAAACGACCTGTCGAAATGAAAAAGATCTTCCATCATCCGGCGGAGAAAATGATCGCGTCGCTGTCCAAACCAGCGAGGATAGTGTTTGTCTCGATCGTGTGTTGACTGTATGTTTCCCCGCTTCATGTCAACTTCCGCAGGTCATGGTCAGTGCCTGATCATAGAGGGCAAGGTAACCATCCATGGCCTGCTTCCAGGTGTGACGGCTATAGATACGTTGCACTGCTGTCTCCTGCATGGTCAGGATCCGGTCCGGTTTCTTCCTGTATACCGATAATGCCCGCTGCATGGTTGCAGCCAGGGCTTCCGGAGAATGTTCACGGTATCCAAAACCGTTCTTTCCGTCTTCCACCTTAACCAGGCCACCCACCAGATGGACAATAGGGAGGTTACCAAGCAGCTGGGCAATATAATCGGTCAGACCGCAGGGCTCATAGAGCGAAGGAATAACAAAAAAATCACCGGCCGCGTATATCCGCATGGCCAGATCGGGATCATAGCCTTTAAGAAAACAGACCTGGTTCGCAATCTCTTTCTTCCCGGTGAGAGCGGCAAGCTCCTCTTCAAGCAGGGGATCCCCGGAACCCAAAACCAAAAGCTGAAAACGTGAATCTTCTGCAAGAAGCAGGGACAGGCTGCGCAGCAGGATATCCACCCCTTTTTGCGCGGTCAGCCGGCCGATAAAGGTAAAAAGCGGTAATCTATCCTCAGGTGTCAACAGGCCCACCTGTTCTACATGCGCCCATTTTGTTTTCCTGCTGCAGGCGACGAGCATATCCTCTTTGCAAAGATGCTTCCCTGCAAAATCTCCCTGCATAGGGTTAAAAGGGGCCGCCAGGTTAAGCTTTTCCGCCCGCGCCGGACTGAAATCCTGCGGATTGATGCCATTGGTCACTCCGGCCAGCCGAACACCCATCTTCAGCAGACGATGGCCCAGCCAGCCGGTACGGGCATCATCGCCTGTTTCCTGCAGTTCGCGGGCATAATTTTCACTGACCGTATTCATGACCGCATACCGGGCAGCCGCCACAAAGGGATCAAAACTCTTCCCTAACAGGCCGCTGTCAATGATCGGCTTCGGCAGACCGGTAACGGCCCGGGCAAAGGGCAGGTCGCCAACGTCCTGATGATAGCCAAGCCCGGCATTATGAATAGTCACCACCACGCCGCTGTTACGAAAATAATGGCGATGACCCGGATTTTCCCGCATCATGGCGGCAAGGGTTGCCGCGTGACCGTCATGGCAGTGGATGACATCCGGACGCTCATCAAGAAGCATCATGACATCCAGGGCGGCTTTCTGCAGGAGAATATTCATGGCAAAATAATCATAATGGCCACTGCCCCGCCGTTGCCAGGCGTGCTTTTTCTCCTCTTGGGCCGTATAGGTATACACCCCTGACTTTTCGGCAAACCGTTCGGCCTCGACCAGCAGCACCCGAACCCCTCTGCGTCGCTGCTCCCAGAAAGAAACCGTTTCCCGCCGCTCCCTGTCGGGAAAATGCATATCCACACTGCAATCCTCACGCTGCCGACCGCCACAGATCTCAGCCTGCCTGCCGCCCATGAGTTGCAGCCGAATAAAACCAAGTTTTCCGGCATCCATAAATCCGTAACAGGGCAGGATAACGGTTACCGCCAGACCGGCCTCGGCAACGAGGGTTTCTGCCAGTTGCCGGCAGACATCCTTTACCCCGCCGGCACCTGCCAGGCCCTCATATTCGCGGCTGACCATCCAGACAGAACGGACGAGCGACTGTTGTGCTTCCTTACGTGTCATTTTGTCGATCATGCTGCTGAAATGTTTTTTGTACCTCGATGAGAGGCAGTTGCCTGAGCAAATGATCAGCCAGGGTCAATCTGACCATGGCCTCACAGACAGGCACGATTCTCGGAATGGCCGAAATATCATGACGACCTCCGACCTTGATGGTCCTGGACTCATTATGGATATCAACGGTCTGCTGCTGCTTATGAATGGAAGGAATGGGCTTGACCGCCACCCGGACGATCAAGGGCTCACCGTTACTGATGCCGGCTAAAATACCGCCGGAATTATTTCCCAAGAATCCATCCGGCGAAATGGGATCGTTATTCTCAGACCCAAGCATTGCCGCGGCCGCAAAACCAGCACCAATCTCCACGCCCTTGACAGCGCCGATTGACATCAGGGCCCGGGCAAGCTCTCCATCGAGTTTATCAAAAACCGGCTCACCAAGTCCGGGCAGACAGGTGGCCCGTATCTCGACAATACCACCCAGACTGTCGCCCTGTTTTCGCACCTCGGCGATTCGCTCTTCCATCCTGCCTGCGGCTTCATTGTCGGGACAAAACAACCTGTTTTCGCAAATTTCATCCAGGTCGCGGCGCATGGCACTGATGCCGCCGAGGGCCACGGTATAAGCCTGCACATCCATGGAATATTTCCGGAGCAGGCAGGCGGCCACCGCTCCGGCCGCGACCCGGGCCGCAGTCTCACGGGCCGAAGCTCGGCCACCTCCCCGGTGATCGCGAATACCGTATTTGGCCTGGTAGGTCATATCACCATGGCCGGGACGAAACACATCACGCAGATGGCTGTATGACTTGGAATGGGCGTCCCTATTCATGATGACCAGAGATATGGGAGTGCCAGTGGTCAACTCGCAGGGACAGCCTTCAGGACAAAAGGTGCCGGACATGATTTGCACCCGGTCAGGCTCCTTGCGCGGCGAGGTTGCACCACCCTTGCCAGGCCGCCTTCGCTCCAATTCCTCCTGGATCATTGCCTCGGTAAGCTCCATACCCGGAGGACAACCGTCAATGACCGCCCCAAGAGCCGTGCCGTGCGATTCACCCCAGGTCGTCACCCTGAAAACCGTTCCGAATGTATTTCCTGCCATTTTCTCCCACCTAAACGTTTTGTCGATCTCCCGTAAAAGCCTCCAATGCCCGCTCAATCTCCATAACCAGTTCCAAAGGTGAGCGTTCATCGGTTGTGACGGCAAAATCGGATCCCTGCCTATACAGAGGCGTCCGCTCGGCAAGAAGCTTTCTGATCTCTACGTAAGGCTCTTCACCTGTGAGTGAGGGACGCTGATGTTTGGAATGCGAGTCAAAACGCAGACGATTCTCAATAGTCTGTGCATCGGCACACAGCCAGATAACAATACTCTTTTTTCGCAGAGTCTGCCACGCCTGTTCATGGACAATGGCCCCGCCTCCGGTTGCAATGACTACCGATGAACGCTTACCTAAATCCGACAAAAGTTGTTCTTCCATTTGCCGAAACCGTTGCCAGCCGAATCGCTTGACACAGGCAGCCACGGTGTGACCGGTCTGCTTGCAGAGCAGGGCATCAGTATCAAGAAATTCCCAGCCGATCCTGTCCGCGAGAAGCCTTCCGACAAGCGATTTACCCGTGGCCCGAAAACCGGCCAGCAGGATACGTTTACAACAAATCCGAGCTTCCGCATCCTGCGCTTTTGCTCTCTTATTATCTACCATAGAGGATAAAGAGTTGGCCTTTCAAGGGGAAATTCCTGTATAAACTTTTTCCTTTTCTTTTTACCTTGCTGTACTTACAGTATGCCATAAAGAAAAATTTTCCACTCAAAAGATTGTCGGTATCGCAAAAAGCCCCGATACCGACGGCGGAAAAATTGTAACATATTGATTATACGTTGCAGGTTAATACCGTTTATGACTTTTTACGAGTCTATCAAAGTTAAAAAATGGAATACAGGGATTATTACGAAATTTTAGGAGTAGACCGTGATGCGACCCAGGATGCCATCAAACAGGCATACCGGCGTCTTGCCCGAAAATATCATCCGGACGTAAGCAAGGAAACTGAGGCCGAAAAAAAATTTAAAGATCTCGGTGAGGCCTATGAGGTCTTAAAAGATCCGGAAAAACGCGCTGCCTATGATAAATTCGGCAGCAACTGGCAAACCGGCCAGGACTTTGAGCCTCCGCCAAACTGGGACGCCGGCTTTGAATTCAAAGGCGCCGGCTACACCGGCGGCACCGATCATGATTACAGCGATTTTTTTGAATCACTGTTTGGCCGCACCGGATATACCGGTGGTGCTACCCGTCGCTCCACTTTTCAAATGAAAGGTGAGGACCAGCATGCAAAAATCGTCATCCGGCTGGCTGAGGCCTATCATGGTTCCCAACAGAACATTACCCTGACCAGGGCAACCGTGGAGGAAAACGGCCGCGTCACAACCAGGCCGCATAACCTGCAGGTCACTATCCCTAAAGGCATCATTGAAGGGCAGCGGATACGGCTTGAAGGCCAGGGGATGCCTGGAATGGGCGGTGCTCCGGCTGGAGATCTCTATCTTGAGATCGCCTTTGCCGAAGATCCGATGTTTCATGCCGAGAAACGTGATATCCACCTGGAACTGCCGATCACGCCCTGGGAAGCTGCCCTTGGCGCGACTATCACCGTCCCGACTCTGGGCGGCAGGGTACAGTTAAAAATTCCCGCCGGCTCCCAGGGTGGGAAAAAACTGCGTCTGAAGGGCCGGGGATTATCAACGGCAACAAAAAAAGGTGACCAGATCGTCACCCTGCGCATCGTCGTGCCCGAAGCCAAAACTCAAGAGCAGAAAAAATGGTACAGGAAAATGGCCGAAATCATGCCGGTCAACCCGCGAAATACTCCTGGATTCTAAGATGACTGATCTATTCAACCCGCTCACCGGCACTGTCCTTGATGAAGACACACTCTGTAGTTTCGGCGATCTCTGCCGACTGTGCGGTGTTCCCGCCGACCTTGTCCTTGAGATGATTGACGAGGGGTTGTTGTGCCCGCAGGGAACCACGCCGGGAGAATGGCGTTTTACCGCCATTGAAATCAAACGTGTTCAGACCACGGTCCACCTGCAGCGAGACCTGCGGGTCAATCTCCCCGGCTGCGCCCTGGCTCTGCAGCTCCTTGAAGAACTGGAAGAGTTACGCCGTCTGCGCCGGATACGTTAAATTTTGGATTATTTTTCACTCGTTACAGGGAGGCTGCACAGTCCATCATTTTTTGCCGGTCTCATTTTTGCCGGAAGCATAGCCTTGATATGTTGCCTTGTACTGTATAATCGTCTGAGCCGACGCAACCTTGGGCTATCCATTCGGCTGGAACAGGCAGGGAAAAATATCGCCCGTCTTGACAGTACTATTTCCCGACTGCGGGTAGAACGGGATACTTTTCGCGCACAAGTACGAAAAACGAGCGAAACTACTGCCGGGCTCCAGGCAAACCTTGCAAGCTGCAAGCGTTTTCTTGAAGAGCGGGAGATCCTGTTTGAAACCGTTCGCAGGCAGATGGAACAGGACTTTGAACTGCTTGCCGGGCGTGTCCTTGCCGAGCAGGGAAAAGAAATCGGCAGCAGACATGAATCCGGTCTGCAGGCACTGCTTAAGCCCATGCGCGAGCAATTGCAGGATTTTAAACGCAAGGTGGAGGATGTCTACGACAAGGGGTCCCGTGATAATGCCGCCCTGTGCAGAGAAATGGAACTGCTCAGGGCTTTAAACCAGCAGCTTAGCAGTGATGCCCTGCATCTTACCCAGGCCCTGCAGGGGCAAAGTAAAATCCAGGGCCAATGGGGTGAGATGATCCTGGAAAAACTGCTTGAGAATTCAGGCCTGCGGAAAGGAACCGAATTTGAAATTCAGCCGGGATTACGTAATGAACAGGGCCATTTACGTCAGCCCGATGTTATTATTCATCTACCCAAAAAACGGGATATTATAATAGATGCCAAGGTGTCCCTGAAGTCCTGGGCACAGGCTGCACATGAGGAAGACCCGAAAAAACGGCAAAAACTTCTTAAACAGCATCTGCGATCCCTGCACAGCCACATAAAAGGATTGTCCGGTAAGGCATACCACCGACTTCCCGGTGTCAACACCGTTGATTTTGTCTTGCTCTTTATGCCTGCGGAAGGGGCTTTTCAGGCCGCAATCAGCCTTGAACCGCAACTATTGACCACCGCTATGCGCAAGAAAGTCATTCTGGCCGGGCCCTCGACGCTGCTGGCGACCCTGCGCACTATTCATCACTTGTGGAGAATTGATGAACAGGGACGTAACGGTTTAACTATTGCCAAACAGGCTGGACATCTTTATGATAAATTTGTCGGTTTTGTCCAGGCCTTTGAAGAAGTTGGCTTCCGACTTGAACAAAGCCGCTATTCCTGGCAAACTGCGCGCAAACGACTCATTTCAGGAAGAGGCAATCTCGTTGATAAGGTTGAATCACTTAAGCAACTCGGTATTCAACCCGAGCGAAACCTACCGGAAACAATAAAAGAACAACTCTAATCAGGAGGTTCACCATGAAAAAGTACATCAGCTTTCTGGCAGCACTCAGTATTCTTACTCTTTCATCCTGTACCGGCATGGGAGTGCAACAAGGGAAGAAGGGACAGGTCGGTGGCGTCGGTGGAGCAGCCGCCGGTGCAATTATCGGCCAGGCAATAGGCCACGATACGGAAGCAACCCTGCTTGGCGCGGCAATCGGAGGTCTTCTTGGCTATATTGTCGGCAATGAAATGGACAAATATGATCTCAGGGAGCTCAACCATGTTTACGAGCGAGGCGCCTCCTATCGTCCATCTTCCTGGGTCAATCCTGATACCGGGAACCAGTACAGCGTTACTCCGCAACCGGCTTATAGCAATCCATCAACGCATCAACCCTGCCGCAAGGCGGAAATCGATGCAATTATCGATGGCCAGCATAAAAAGGTTTATAGCACAGCCTGCCGTGATGAATATGGCCACTGGCAGATACAACCATAAAAGAGCCATGGTTTCAGGTCAATTTTCCATCTCCACTGCCGCACATATGGAGTTTATTGATATTACGGAAGAACTCCAGCAGGCTGTTGATGAGAAAAGTATAACCGCCGGTATGCTGGTTGTCTATAATCCGCATACCACGGCGGGTATTACCATAAACGAAGGCGCCGATCCCGCCGTTCAAGGCGACATGATTGGCGTCTTGCGCCGGATTATCCCTAAAGACTATCCCTATAAACACCGGGAGGGCAACTCGCCATCCCACATAATGACTACCCTGACCGGCAGCTCGGCTACTGTTTTTATTGAGAACGGAAGACTTAAGCTCGGCACCTGGCAGCGTATTTTTTTCTGTGAATACGACGGGCCCCGTACCCGCAGGGTTTGGTGGAAGGCACTGACGGAATAACGGCAATGGCAAAAAATACTCCTCAGGAGGCAAGTGAAATCTGTTTCGGCTTGGACCGCTTAACTGATGAACATTCGCTGGCCCTCTTTCTCAAACTCTTCAGCCGGGACCAACTGCTGGCCACCCTTATTCCACGCCTTGATGATGTGGAAATAGAACAAACCATTAACATGCTCACCGGTCTTATGCGTAATCACCTGCAGGAAAACGAATACCATGAGCTGTTTCTCGATGATCATGGCCATCATCACTGACCGGCAGCATCCATGTCCGGAACGTAATAAAACGTAAACATCGCAACAACTCAGTTTTACACACCTTTTTTGTTTTTTGGGACGACCTCTTATGGCACCGATTCTCAACCTGCGTGATTATCTCGACATCCTGAAAAAAAATGACCAGCTGCTGATCATTGATGCCGAAGTTGATCCTTATCTTGAAATTGCAGAAATTCATAGAAGGATTATCGCCCGCCAGGGCCCGGCTCTGCTCTTCACCAGGGTCAAGGGTTCTTCCTTTCCGGTGGTCACCAATCTCTTTGGAACGAGTCAAAGACTGGAACTTGCCTTCGGCAACAGGCCCCTTGATTTTGTCCGCGACCTGGTAGAGCTGGCGGAGCATCTTATGCCGCCAAAGATCTCTACCCTCTGGCAGGCACGGTCATTACTTGGCCAGGGAATAAAAGTCGGGCTCAAAACTGTTCGCAATGCGCCGGTCATGGAATGCTGCCGACAACCCGCCCGGCTGACGGAACTGCCCATGCTGACCTCATGGCATTCCGACGGCGGCGCCTTTGTCACTTTACCGCTGGTCTACACCGAACATCCCGACGGTCTGGGCCACAACCTGGGCATGTACCGTATCCAGCGCTATGACGATACCACAACCGGTATTCACTGGCAGATCCATAAAGGCGGCGGTTTTCACTATCATGCGGCAGAACAGAAAAACCAACCGTTGCCCATGACCCTGTATATCGGCGGACCACCGGCGTTAATGCTGGCAGCCATTGCCCCGCTGCCGGAAAATATACCCGAACTCATGCTCGCCGCCCTGCTGCAGGGAAAAAAACTGGGCATGGCAGCCGATCCCAAAGGCGGCCACCGGCTCGTTGCCGAGACGGAATTTGCCGTTAAGGGCATAGTGCCGCCGCATCTACGAAGGCCTGAAGGGCCTTTTGGCGATCATTACGGCTATAATTCCCTGCAGCACGAGTATCCGGTTTTCCAGACCAGCCATCTCTATCAGCGCAAAAACGCTATTTATCCAGCCACTGTTGTCGGCCGTCCGAAGCAAGAGGATTATTTTATAGGAGATTTTCTCCAGGATCTCCTCTCGCCCCTGTTTCCCTTGGTGATGGGCGGGGTCAGGCAGTTAAAAACCTTTGGTGAAACCGGCTTCCACTGTCTGGCTGCGGCTCGGGTTGCCAACCGCTATCCCCGTGAAGCCTTTGCCTCCGGACTGCGCATTCTTGGCGAAGGTCAACTCTCGCTGACAAAATTTCTACTCCTGACCGACGGCAGCATTGACATGTCCGATTTTCCGAAACTCTGGCAGCATATCCTCGAGCGTATCGGCTGGGACCAGGATCTCTTCATCTTTGCCAACGTCTCCCAGGACACCCTGGACTACACCGGCCCCTCGGTGAATAAAGGCTCCAAGGCCATGATGATGGGACTGGGCAAAGAGAAACGACGGGACCTTCCAAGAGAATTTACCGGCTCTCTGCCCGACGGTTGCAGTCGGCCTGTTCCCTTTCTACCAGGCACGCTGGTTGTACAGGGAAAATCCTATGATGACAATCCACTGCAGGCAACTGAACTGGCAGGCTTTCCTGGTGTTGCCGACTGGCCGGTTCTCCTGCTCGTTGATTCAAGCAAAGAGGCGACCTTAAATCTGCAGGAATTTCTCTGGACTTTTTTCACCCGTTTTGAACCTGCGGCTGATATTCATGGCGCTGCCGAGACAACTCATCGTTTTCACGTCGGTCTCAAACCTCCCGTGGTCTTTGATTGTCGACTAAAACCCTGGTATACGGATGTGCTGGAAGTAGATCCGGATACCAAGGCGCTGGTTGATGGTAAATTTAATTCCATCATCCCGGGACGGTGGCGTTAAGTTTTTCAAGCCATCACTGTTTCCAATCCCGCCGTTATTGATAATGGAAGAGCGATTACAAAAAATCCTGGCTCGGGCCGGGCTCGGCTCCCGGCGGAAATGCGAGGAATTCATCAAGGCGGGACGGGTCGCTGTTAACAGCCGTACAATCACCACTATGGGCGTCAAGGTAGATGCCGGTCAGGTAACCATTGCCTTTGACGGCCAACCTGTTTGTGGTGAAGAAAAAATCTACCTTCTGCTCAATAAACCAACCGGCTATGTCACCACTCTGTCTGATCCACAGGGAAGGCCTATTGTCACCGACCTGTTGCCCGAGATTAAGAAACGCATCTTTCCCGTCGGTCGACTGGATCTCAATTCGGAAGGAGCACTGTTATTAACCAATGACGGCAGGTTAACCAACTACATCCTTCATCCTCGCTACAACGTGACAAAAACCTACGAAATCACTGTTAGAAAGGCACCCGCTCCTGGAAAATTACACCAGCTTGAACAGGGGATTCATCTTGATGGCGTACAAACATTACCGGCGAAAATTCGCCTTATCTCCCGAAAAAAAGAAAAAGTACGACTGGAAATCATTCTTCACGAAGGAAAAAAACGACAGATCAGAAAAATGTTTTCCGCAATCGGTCATCCGGTGAAAAGGCTGAAAAGAACAGCGTATGGAGGGCTTACACTCGGCAACCTGCAACCGATGCAATACCGTTTTTTGACCGGAAAAGATATAAAAAATATATTTTCGGAAAAAATTCCCTTTACAATCAAAAACATACCTGATTAAATCTGAATAGTAAAAGCTGAAGAGGTTTTTTCGCCTGTGATTCTAAGACATAACAGACCGGTTTTCTAACTTGCTGCATGAAGGAGATCAGCATGAACAAATCAGAACTGATTGAAGCATTGGCCGACAAAATGCAACTGCCTGTCCGTGAGGCGGCTTCGATTACCAACACTATTATCGACACCATGAGTGATGCTCTGGCCAAAGGTGATTCCATCGAAATCAGGGGGTTTGGCTCTTTTGTGGTGAAAAAATACGATTCCTATACCGGTCGTAATCCCAAGACGGGGGAAAAGATCAAGGTCGCACCAAAAAAATTACCTTTTTTCAAGGTAGGCAAGGACTTGCGCGAACGAGTCAACAGCAAACGAAAAAAATAATAAAGAAAAGGCCGGCAATATACCTTGCCGGTACCTCATCGTTATCAGGACAGGTCTCCTCCTGTCCTGATGACAACATAAGCAACTGTTGTATTTTCAATCGACTCCCTGGCCGATTATATTTCCCACCAAATCATAGGTATGTGTCTCGGTAATTCGTACCGGCACAATGTCTCCCGGGTTAGCCCGACCATCGGCAATATACACGCAGCCATCAATTTCCGTGGCTTGAAAACGAGTCCGGCCCTCAAGCAGAAGTTCAGTCTCAGCACTGACGCCTTCAATCAACACCGACTCCACCTTGCCGAGATATTTTTGCGCGTTATCGGCGCTGATTGCTGCCTGTGCCGCCATCGCCCTGTTATACCGCTCCTTTTTTTCCTCTTCATTTATTTTATCCTCCAACTCATACGCTGCGCATTCCTCTTCATCCTGGTACTGAAAAACACCAACATGATCCAGACGCCAGCGCTGCAGACAATCGATTAATTCGTCAAAATTGTCCGCAGTCTCACCAGGAAAACCGACCAGTAGAGTGGTGCGCAACGCGCAATCAGGAAGATAATGGCGAATTCGTCTAATGAGATTTTCCAGATCCTTTCGATTATAACGCCGATTCATTCTTTTAAGCACCTGATCACTGACGTGTTGAAAGGGAATATCAAGATAGGGGACTATCCTGGGCTCAGCCGCCATCAACTCGAGCAAGTCTTCACTGGTCGTTGTAGGATAGAGATACAGCAGACGTATCCAGGGAATCATCGTTTCATCAAGTATCCGGCGAAGCAGAAGAACTAAATCAGTGCTCCCTGACAGATCATTTCCGTAAGCGGTCAGATCCTGGGCGATAAGATTAAGTTCACGCACTCCTTCCTGATCAAACCGTTTGGCTTCAATGATAAGGTCCGAGATGGAGCGGCTGCGAAGTTTGCCCCGGATGAACGGGATTAAACAATACGAACATCGGTTATCACAGCCTTCGGTGATCTTCAGATAGGCTTGAAAAAATGGGGTTGACAGACGACGGGGAAGGGAACTGTCCATCAGGTATTTTGGCCGCGACACATAAAGCGAAGTTGTATTCCGTCGTATTTGCCCATCAATCAACACATCAATTTCTGCAATACCGTTAATTCCGGTGAAAAGGTCAACCTCGGGCAGTTCGTCAGGCAGTTCCCGACCATAGCGCTGGACAAGACACCCGACAACCACCAGCAATTTGTCTGGATCCTTCTTTTTATACTCAGAGAGGCGAAGAATCTCATCCACCGCTTCTTCCACTGCTGGTTGTATAAAACCACAGGTATTGATGAGAAGCAGCTGAGCATAAGCAGGATCTTCAACAACGCCGTAGCCTGCATTTTCAAGCAAGGCGAGCATAACCTCGGAATCGACGAGGTTCTTCGCGCAGCCAAGACTGACAAGATGCACCGTTTTCTTTCTATTCACCACACACACATTAAAAGAGGAGAGTTAATTGGAGAGGGTCCCGCATCCCTGGAAAAATAAAAATCACTTGTTGCAAGTGAAGATTATTTTTTAACGGGAAGTTGGTCTGTGAGAATAAGATAACCTTCGTGCAGCATCTCGCTAAAGGCGAAAATAGCCGCCAAGGTTACCGCCCATCTAATGATCTGAACTTTTGACGGATTATAATTAAAGGTTTTTTTTGTCATGCCGATAAAAAGAAAAACCAAACCAAAGCCATAAATAAAACAGGAAGCTATCTGAAGCAATGTGGCGGAAACACAACCCGGGAATGCTCCACCCCTGATAGAAAACCCAACAGCTACAATACTCATGGCTATAATGGTTTTTTTATCCTTTCCGGTAAAATTGACTTTATCTTCTTGAGAATTAAGCCGTTCTTTTTCAGTTTCTTCCTTCAATATTTCCTCCAGGATCTTCCATGCAGCGTCATAGACAAGAGGGACAAAACATTATTGATTTACAGACTATAAATTCACTATGATGATCACTGATTATATAATCAGAATCATCCTTGTTGCCCTAACGGAATTCTATTCTTTCTTTTCCTTCTTTTCCTTTTTTTTTCGTATTAATTGCATTTGAATAACCAGTATCAAAAATGTAATAGGTACCACTGTAATCCCGATAAAAATACCTGGCAGAGAAAACTTGTCTGGAAATTTCAGTACTAATGTTGCGATTATCAAAATCGCAAGAATCATGCGAGCAGTCCAACCTACAAAATATACTGCCTGATTTCGCCATTTTACCAATCGCTTCGTATCGCGCCAAATCCCCAACGCATTTACACCGGCGACGACTCCACCCAATATAATGCCATAGACCCCGGCCGGAGTCCAAAAAAGATTTCCCGCAGCCACCAATGCCAATAGAATGATCCAAATTGCAATCAGAAATCTCTTGCCAAGACCTTCATCTACATCACCCACCCATATCAACATACTATCAGCCTTTCTTATCCGTTATTCCGTTATTGAGTTTATTATTTATCGTGTTCCTCTTCTTTTTTCTTAAGACGCTGGCCCATACTAAAAAGATTACGAAGCCCCCCGGCTAACCCAAACAGGAAAAAAATTATTGTCAGCCACGGATGTGTTTTTCCATGAAAAACACTATTATCAAGCCAATATCCAAACCATACCCCGCAAAACGTTGAAAAAACCATGGCCGTAGCCATAGTTGAAATCTGGCCGAGAATTCGGAGTGTGTCGTGAAAATGCTTTCTCGTTTCTGGATTCATTCTAAATAAAAAAAAGCGGTGGAATCGGAGATCCCACCGCTAATAAAAATTCAATCTCTCCTTATCAAGGAGATTCGATTTTTACAATAAACAACACATTGACTAAGATCTGCTTCTATTAAAGAAATGGATTGGCATACAGAGCAATCAGACCAATAACCAAAGCATAAATAGTAAATGTTTCAATAAGGGCGAATGTAATAAACATGGTAATGGTCAGTTTACCACCCATTTCCGGATTCCGCGCTGTACCTTCCAAAAGACCCCGAGCACAACTACCCATGCCGGCGCCACAACCGCCACCGGCGAAACCAACAGCAATACCAGCGGCGATAAGAGATGCGGCCATTACAAGACTACTCGTACCTGCGGCACTTGCACCTTCACCTGCGGCCATAGCCAAAGCACTCATAGCCAACACGAAGACTACACTTAAACCGGAAATTAACATACTTTTTTTCATCATGAAACTCCTCCTTTCTGTACCTGCTATTCTGATTTTTTTTAATGTGCCTCAGCAAAGGCTTCCGAACAATACGTAACTGGTAAGACAACAAAAATAAACGCCTGTAAAATACAGACCAATGTACCAAGCAACATGATGGGTAAGGGTGCGAAGAAAGGTCCTGCCATGGATACCAGTAACCCAAGCAGCATTTCTTTAGACATCATGTTACCAAAAAGACGTATGGAAAGCGATGCGATTCTTCCCATATGACTAAATGCCTCGACTACAAGAAAGAATGGCGCCATCACGGGAATCGGCCCCATAAAATGCTTGATATATTTTAAGCCGTGATACTTTATACCTATGGCATGGTAGGCTACAATAGCAATAATAGTATTTGCCAGGGTAACATTAATATTTGCCGTAGGAGACATAAAGCCCGGTATCAGGCCGAAAAAGTCTGATATTAAAATTACAAATCCAAAGGTAGCTATCATGGGAAAAATCAGCATAGCCCTTTCCCTGCTCCCCACCTGTTCTTCAACAAAACCAAGCAGACCTCCAACAAACATCTCCATGATATTCTGGAGCCCTGAAGGTACAATCTTAAGCTTGGAGGTACCTAAAAATGCCAACAACAGAACGACCACAATAGCGAGATAGTCGTATTGCATATGAGGGGCCAATATCTGATCTAAAAATGAAGCGCCTCCATGTGCCGGCAAACCCATTGCATTTAAAATCAGACTAAAAAATAATATCGGATGTTCCATCCCAGGACACCTCCTTTGACCTAAATCTTTAAATATTTAAAAGGCGAAACCCAAAAGATTGCACCTGTTCTTCACTTATACAATTCAGCAAACTCTCAGCAAACAAGCTGACCGGCAATAAATGGTTCAGATTCGCCCGTCATTCATCGGGATTTAAACGATTTAAAATGTAACCTCTTCAAACATCGTAACCATTCTTCCCTGCCTTGCATTCATGCATTTTTTTAATATAAATTTTAATGAAAATTTATATTAAAATCATTGCATTTGCTCCCCCGCATGTACGCTCTCCGCATGTTCCTTACGGTGCAGGTTGTATTAGCACGAGCTTTTCGCAATCGCAATGATTTTTTTTAAAAATCGATATTTTTTTGAATGACGATTCAGTCATTGTCAAGCATTACAAAGTGTAAAATCAGCAGCATGCACAATCGGCAATCGCAATGATTTTTTTAAGCCGATATTTTCTTAAAGGACGATTCAATCTCTGTCAATGCCTTTTTCATACAAGTCCGGTCGTGTGCAGCTGATATGAATGCAGCCTCAAACTGCGAGGGCGCAAGCCAGACCCCGCCCGCCAGCATTTGTCTGAAGTGACGTCCATAGAGTTCCGTATCGGCTTTCATGGCGGTCGTAAAATCACGGACAGGAGCATCCGTAAAAAAACAGGTCATCATGGAACCTATTCGATTAAGCACGGTCGGGACATCGGCATTTTCTGCAAGACGGGCAAGCTTTCCGGCAAACCAGTCACTCTTTTCCTCAAGTTCAGCATAAAAATTTGGTCGGCGCACAACCTTAAGCATGGCGAGCCCTGCGGCCATGGCCAGTGGATTACCCGACAGTGTCCCCGCCTGATAAACAGGGCCATCCGGAGCCACCTGGTCCATTATCTCCTGTTTCCCGCCGTAAGCGCCAACCGGCAGGCCACCACCAATAATCTTCCCCAGGCATGTCAAATCAGGCATAATGCCGAACCGTTCCTGGGCGCCACCAAGAGCCAGGCGAAATCCAGTGATCACCTCATCAAAAATAAGAATAATACCCAGTTCAGCAGTTAGAGCGCGCAGGGTTTGCAAAAAATCTATTTCCGGTACCACCACACCCATATTCCCGGCAACCGGTTCGACAATAACACAAGCAATGTCGGTGGTGCGGGCGCGCAACGTCTTCTCCAACTCATCGATATTATTATATGGAATAGAAAGGGTATTCTTGACAATATCCTCCGGCACGCCGGGACTACCGGGTATACCAAGCGTTATAATACCGGAACCGGCCTTGACCAAAAAAGAATCAGCATGCCCATGGTAGCAGCCGTCAAATTTCACCACCATATTTCGACCGGTATATCCCCGGGCCAGACGAACTGCACTCATTGTTGCCTCAGTACCGGAACTAACGAACCGTACTTTTTCCAGAGAGGGAACCGAGTCACAAACCAGCTCGGCAAGCTCGATCTCAAGCGGGGTGGGCGCGCCGAAACTGGTGCCACGTTGCGCTACATTACTGATAGCTTCTATGACATCTGGATGGGCGTGTCCCAGAATCATCGGACCCCAGGAACCGACAAAATCAATATAACTGTTGCCGTCAACATCGGTTACCATGCAGCCGTTTGCACTTTGAATAAAAAGTGGATCACAACCAACGGATTTACAGGCACGCACCGGAGAGTTCACTCCTCCCGGGATTACTTTTTTGGCCCGGGAAAAAAAAAGCCCGGATTGCTCTGTTTTCATAGAGTTACCATTATATAAAGATTGAGATGCTTAGCAGAAGCC
>JANTGH010000017.1 GCA_024763055.1 Desulfobulbaceae bacterium | reverse complement strand
GTCCGCCGTGAAGGCGATGTGGATCAGGAACTGGCCCGCCTGCTGGTCAAATTTGCGACTATGACGCGCGGGCTGAGAGATTCCGGCCTTGCTGAAGGGGCCAGTACCCGGCTCCTCATCCAGGTGGGAAAATTAATCAGTCAGGGGATTGATGTCCGCACTGCCTGCCGGGCCGCAGTGACCGAGTCATTGACCGATGATCCCGAACTGCTGGCTGCTATTGATGAGATGGCCGCCGCATTATTTTAGTCCTTTTGTTCTTTTTATGAATCTGGGTGAACTCACAGACCGTTTCCGTCAACTGGTAGCCCCTGATTTACCAAATATTTGGGAAGTCGAGGACGCCGTTGAATGCCTTGTTGATGAGCCGGCCGCGCAATGTATTCTGGCGCAGGTTCCGATCATCTGGCCGATCTCGAATTCCCTGTGCTACAACTATCTCGGCCAGGTGAAAAAGGCGCTTTCCTGTATTCGGGAATCGGAGTTATCCGCCTGGGTCAATGCAACCCTTGATCACTATGAAACCGGCGGTCTGCGGGCAGCTCAACAGTTTATGGTTGATGTGGAGCAGAATTTTGTCTGTCGTCTGCGCGGCGAGATGGGGGTTCGTCTTATCGATATCGAGGGATGGCTGCGGCCCTATATCCAGGGGCTTTCCGGAAAAGGACTGGAAATCGCGTCTTCCCCTGTGGCCGCAACAGACACCCGGACCATGTATCTCCCTGACGAACTGACCTTGTTTGCCAGTGAGGAGGAAAATATTCTTCTCTATAAACTCATTGCCGGGTACCAGTGGAGCTTTATTCACCAGGGGACGTTTTTTCCTGAAATTTCTGCCGATACCGCAGATAGTTTACCTGCTCAACATCTGCAACGGTTCTTTGATTCCTTCCCCGATCCGTTGCTTGCCGCGCGGTTGTATCATTGCCTGGAGACATTACGGGCCGGTTTTTTTCTGCAGCGTGAACTTCCCGGTCTGATGCGCGCGACCCGTGAGATTCGGCAGGTTTTATCCACATCTCCGCCCTTGACGGGTCAGGCAGGCTTCTTTGCCGCACTTGAGAGAGCATGCTGTCTGCCGGAATCGACAACAGCGCTGACTGCGCCATGGCTGGCGGATGTCCTGGCCCGGCTTTCTGTGGATGACTGCGAGGCCGGGGCGAGTATTGATCTTTGTCGATCATTATATGAGCAGGCAAGTCACGAGAAGTACGTCCTCGACAGGCAGCCGCTTGTTGTTCAGGGGGAGATCCGTTTACAGGCGGTTTATGCCGCCCGCAGGCAACAGCAAAAAGACATTGAGGAAGAATTTGTCGAGGCCCTTTCCCTGCTGTTGTTGCGTCTGCCCGAGGCAAGACGTCTTCTTGGAGAGCAGCAGCAGAGAGAGGAGGGTAGTGGAGGTGATGGAGATCAGGCCATTGTCCTTGAGCACGCTCGAAAGAGTGCGCAGGACGCAGAGGAGACGCTCTACCTGACCATAGCCAATGAATCGTCCAAACTGCCTGATGAATTGCAGGAGATGACCCGCGAAATGGAGTCGGATTTCGGCATGAACCCCGCTTTGCATGTAACCAGCGCTGTCGGCAGGGCTGGGCAGTATATGGCTGCCGGAAAACAAATCCCGGCCATGGAGCAGCCGATTATAAGTACCCGGGCGACCTATGATGAATGGGATTATCGAAGAAAAGGGTTTCGGAAAAACTGGTGCATGCTGACTGAACAGGAAATCGAACCGGTGCAATCAAATTTTGTTCCCGTAACGCTGTCTCAATATCGAGGACAGATCGTGCGGTTACGCCACCAGTTTGAAATGATGCGCTGCCGGGAACGATTTCTTCGCAGGCAGCGGGATGGGGATGATATCGATGTGGATGCCCTGGTTGAATCACTTGCCGATACCCGGGCCGGTCTACCGCCGTCGGACAGGCTGTTTATTCGTCTGCAGCGTGACGAGCGCGATATTGCCGTTCTCTTTCTTGTTGATATGTCCAACTCAACTGAGGGATGGGTGGGTACGGCAATCAAGGAGTCACTGGTGCTTATCTGCGAGGCCATGGAAGTCTTAGGCGACCGCTATGGTATTTACGGATTTTCCGGGATGCGTCGTCTGCGCTGCGAAACCTTTCATGTTAAACACCTGGATGAAGCCTATAACGATGATGTTCGCCGCCGTATCGGAGCCATTGCGCCCCGTGAGTATACCCGAATGGCCCCGGCGATTCGTCATATGACCTCGATTTTTCAGAAAATTGATGCCCGCATCCGGTTATTGATTACCCTGTCCGACGGCAAGCCCGAGGATTATGACGAATATAAGGGAGAATATGCCATTGAAGACACAAGGCATTCCCTGCTCGAAGCCAAGTCGGCCGGTATCCATCCCTTCTGCATCACTATTGATCAGCATGCCCACGATTACATGGCCCATATGTATGGCGAAGTGAATTATATCTTTATCAACGATGTCCGAAAGCTTCCGGCCAGAATGCCCGAAATTTATCGGGTATTGACCTCGTAGATGGGAAGGTTTTTTTTTCGACGGATTGCTGGACGAACGCTGTCTAATGCTTATGGTTTTGTTCAAACAGGAATTCAGGTCCAAACAGGAATGAGGACTCTTTTATTGTGAACAAGCAGGAGAACGAAAATGAGCGATACTTTAATTGTCTGCCCTTCCTGTGGGGCAAAAAACAGGATCCCGGCCGATAAACAGCATTTAACGCCGAAATGTGGCCGTTGCGGCGCTTCGCTTACCGGTGCCGGCGGCACAGTGGTAGAGCTTGGCGATCATAATTTTCAGCAGGTCATCGGCTCCACGGACAAGCTGGTGCTGGTGGATTTTTATTCGCCCACCTGCGGCCCATGCAAAATGCTGGCTCCGGTAATTATTGATCTGGCCCGGCAGTATGCAGGCCGGGTGGTTATCTGCAAACTCGACACCAGTCGTCATCAGATGACTCCGGCAAAATTTCAGATCCGCGGTGTGCCCACCCTGATCTTTTTTAAGAATGGTCAGGTTATGGACCAGGCCGTAGGCGCGGTCCCGGCGTCCGAATTGGAAACACGGATTAATAATTTACTGTAACCTTTAAAAAAAAATGTATATTCCGTTCGCCTACCTGCCGATACGTATGCTATAATTATTTTTATATGGTTCTACCTGTGTTGCGTTATCGGGAGAATGGTTTTTTAATTCAGTCAGGGAGCAGGTATGGGGAAGATTTTTTTTCTTTGTCTGTGTGTTGTGCTCGTGAGCGGCTGCACCCGCATTCCGCAGCCGGCCGGTTACGCCTTCAGCGAGCAGCAGAAAATGCAGGCCGTCCATCACTGGGATGTGCTGGCAAATGACGTTGCCAACCAGATTAACAGTGAGCTTGTTAGCCGGGGCCTTCTCGACACACCGGTCTATGTCCGGCACAGATGCGGCCAACCCGGGGCCTGTGGGGCAATGGGTGGAACCTTTTCCTTTGATGAAGGATTTAACGACCTGCTCATAACCCAGTTAGTGAATTTCGGGGTGCCGACCAAGGCAAAAAAAGATGCAAAGGGCCTGATTGTCGATTATAAGGTCCAGGTCGTGTATCATCAGGCAAACCGCTACCAGTGGCCAAAACCAGGCGTGTTGACGGCCTTGACAACGGGAATCATGGTCTTTCGCAATGCTCCCTTTGAGATTGCCGCAATTGCCGGGGCAGCCGCCGCCGATTCCTTGCTATCAACTTCTGTGGTCAATGGGCATTATGAGGTTATTATTACTACCTCGATAGTTCATGACAATTTGTATCTTATGCGAAAATCAGATATTTACTATATTAACGATGCCGATGTCCGGCAGTACCAACAGGTTGCGCCTGCCGATGAACTTGAACTGACCAGTACCCGCTTTTGATGAGCAGGACAGCCACTTTCAAGGTGGCCTTTGGATAAACGGTAACATTTGCCTGCAAAGATATAATCCAACATCAATCTTCTGCTGTAAGCCAATGAAAAATTTTCTTTTTATAAGCGCCGTTGTTTTTGTCCCTGTCCTGTTGTTTACCGGTTGCAGCCGATTGAACTGCACCCGACTTGAAGAGTTTTTAGGCGCTGATGTCAACCTGGTTTCTCTTGGCAAAGACATCAGCGATACCCTGATTACCCAGTCCTTTCCCCCGCTGCTGCCACGCCGGCCAAACCAGCCGGTTTTCATCTCCACTCCGGTCAATAACGATAATCTCAAGGACAGTTCCAGTTTCGGCCGCAGCCTGCAGAATGCCATTACCGCAGAATTCGTCAGGCAGGGGGTTGCGGTCAATGAAGTCAAGCTGCGGCGCAATGTGGTTATAAATTCCGGGGAAGGGGAGTTCCTGCTTTCCCGTGACCTGATGGAATTAAAAGAAAAACAACGGGCTCAGGCCGTTGTTGTGGGAACCTACACCCTGAGCAACCGGGTTATGTATCTCTCCATTCGGCTTGTCAAGCCTGGCGCCGGTTCCATCCTTTCCGTCTACGAAAAGCGAATCTGTCTTGATGTCGACAGCCTGCAGATGCTTGGCCTGCAGTTGTCCGAAGAGGACGGCGTAGCCGCACCCGGTGAGCCATGGCTTGATAAACTGTTGTATTGGTAGTTGAGAGTCAGGGATAACCCTGATTTACCGGCGGGCCTTGGGAATTTTTGCTACAGGGTGACTATCTTATGACGGATGGCGTACTTGACGAGACCGGCGACGGAATGAATATCTAATTTTGATGGCGTCGTAAAAACTTCGATCTACTGCGTTGTGTGTGTCGGGATGACTCAAGACATACTACCTGTATAGTCATGACCCACTCCGACACACTACTCCTCGGAGTCTACGCTTACCTGTATATCTGTGTTTTGTACTTAGCCATCTTTGAGTGAGTTGCGACTTTTTACGAGTTCATCAATTTTGCCATAATGTTTTTTCGATGCGTATCCACTGTGCTGGTCGATATGCACAGGTTGTCGGCAATTTCCTGATTGGTTAACCCCTCGACAACAAGCTGCAGGATTTCCCGCTCCCGTTCCGTCAGGATGTTGCCACCGCACGAATGGCATCAATAAGCATATCAAAATTCTCTTCCGTGAGCATGAAGCCAAGAGCGTTTGCCTTCAGGGCTTCGACAGCGTAAAAGCAGTCGGCGTGCATGGTCAGAATCAGTATTTTTGTTTTTGGCGCCACTCGGGTAAGACGTTTGGCGACCTCAATACCTGTCAGGCCGGGCATGGCAATATCAAGAACGGCCACAGCAGGCTTGATCTGTTCTATCAGCCGCAGGCTTTCCTGGCCGTTACTGGACTCACCCACAACTTTGATATCTTTTGTGGTCGCGAGCAGGGTGCGGAGTCCCTGTCGAAACATCTGATGATCGTCGGCGAGAAATGCGGCAATCATGTCTCATCCTCTTGTTGTTCAAGTGGAATATCTATGGAAATTCGGGCGCCCTTGCCTGATTCGGATTCTATGGAAAGCGTTCCGCTAATGGCAATACTCCACTGCTTGATGCTGGTCAGACCTATGCCTTTGAGTTCTTCGGTATCCGGCTCAATCTCTTCGGGGATAAAACCTTTGCCGGCGTCATCCACTGTAAGTCAGTCGTACATGGTGCCCTGTCTTTTTAACTGTTGCAACGATTTCTTTTGCTTCGGCATGTTTCCAGGCATTGTGCAGCAGTTCTTTAAAGGAGTGAAACAGGTAGATTTTTTAAGGGTCTTTCCCACATGCCCCTTTTGATCACCGGCCTTTCTACCCTTTTTCTTCTTACTATTCTTTTTCCTGTTTGGGTCTGTCGATGGTGGCTTGCTACTATTGCTGCTATAAGTTGAGACGATTAGCCATCAGGGAAAGAACCAGAACTAAGCTCTCAAGTAGTCATTTCGAAGCAGACGACAGTCCCCTGTCTTCAGCTATTATCTTCTCAGCGTTTGCAAGAGTTGCTTCAATATTGATATTGTTAATTGTCATCCGGTTCCCGTGGCAAAAAGTATCGTCCTCTGTTACGAATTACTATACCATACGACTTGAAACCGGTTTTTTTGTCTCTAAATGCTTTCCTGTTGGATTTTAAAAAATTGCCCTCGGTGGATAGTGTTCCCTTTTGTCCTCGTCAGGTATTCGGGCCTTTGTGGCCATCTTCTCTATATCTAAGGCCGGAGGCTAAGCAATATCGATTTTACAAAAAAACACCCAAAACCCTGTCAAGGGAAAAATGAGTGTTAATCCACTGTTTTCGCTGAATAGTTACCTTTATTTTTCATAAACGATCGAGAAAATAACATGGTTTCGTTTAAAAATGGGGTGGAGCGGCCGGGATACGAGCGAAAATGGGGTTGCCGACTTAAAGGGGTGGCTGTTGTTGAAAGCAGAAAAAAGGAGAATGTATTGTTCTATCTCAGTGGACTGTTGAAAATCAGCATTGGTATCGGCTGGAAAAAACTCAAATCGGGGGAAAAAACTTGCATTCGATGAAAAAGTTGGTAATTATATAGTGTTCAATAAAAATACCCCTTTTGAGGAGAATATAACCATGGCAAGAGTATGTGAAATTTGTGGCAAGGGTCCGGCAACGGGCAATAATGTCAGTCATGCCCATAACAAAAATCGTCGTCGCTGGCTGCCTAACCTGCAGAAAGTTCGGACGGTTAGCGACAAAGGGCGTGTTGTTCGCATTAATGCCTGCACCCGTTGTATTCGATCAGGCGCAGTGGTGAAACCCGCCTGAATTTAAAATATATCAGAGTTTGAGGCGAGTTGATTTTGTCTTCTCGCCTTTTTTTATCCGGGACGAGAGTATAGTTTCAGGTGTCCGGACAACAGGCAATCAATATGATTACCGTAGAATTGCGAAAGGGTGGAAAAAACCATGAGTAGTGAGGAAGTCCGTTTCCTACCTTATGAAGAGGCGGTACGTATTGTGGCGGCCATCCAGGAAGAAGAAGATGTTCATCAGCCTGACCATCGCGTCCTGACCGTCTATAATAAGGATGATAAGGAAATCTGCTGGTTTGACTTTGATGAGTTGATTCGTGACTTGGGGCCGTTGGATAAATCAGAAGAAAAAGAAATAGTTTCCGACTATATCATGCATCATATCCCGGATTGGGCACTTGATATATGAGTCCATTGATTTAATGTATTTCCGTCCGATCTCTGTGTTATACGAAAAATTTTATCCTCGGAACCACGCTAAAGGCGTGGTGCCTGTGATAAAATTTTTTGTATGCCTTGATTTCGAACAAAAATCCTATTAAATCAACAGACTCATACATAGGCTACTTTTCAAGAATACCCGGCGGCATTGACGGGATAGTTTCGCCGGCAAGTACAAAGCCTCCGTCGAGGCGCAGAGTTGTTCCGGTCATATAGTCCGCTTTTTCCAAAAGAAAGATCACTGCTTGTGCCACATCATCCGGATTTCCGGTCCGGCCGACAAGCGTATGGTCAAGCACTTGCTGCCTTTGTCCTTCAGACAGGGCTTGCCAACCTTTCGTTTCCGCCCCGTGCCTGGTGTCGATAATACCAAGCATGATTTCATTGACCCTGATTTTTGGCGCGCCAAGCCTTGCCCATGTCCTGGTCAGCGTTTCTATCCCCCTGTTTGCGGCCGCATAGCCGTCATTAAACAACAGGCCGGCTATTCCCGCCCGTCCGGTCAGCGCGGCTATGGAGGAAAGGTTGACGACCGCGGCTTGCGGACGTTGTTGTAAGAGCGGCAGGCAGCCGTTAAAGATCAGCCACTTTGCGTGCAACGTTGTCTCCATCTCCCGCTGCCATTGTTCTCTGTTGATCTCCAGGGTATAGGCGCCATGCACAATGGGCATGCCGCCGCGTTCAATATTGTTGATCAGGATATCAAGACCATCGGCCTCATCGGCAATGATTTGAACAAGCCGGCTGACATCTTCCTCCCGGCGCAGGTCGGCCTGGAGGAAAATATGATTCTGCTGCATGGCGGAGAATTCACGTTTCATGGACTCCACATCCTCCGGCCAGTCGTACCAGGGAAGAACAAGCCGTACCCCTCTTTTTGCGAGTTTTCGGGCAATCGCTCGGCCTATTCCTCTTGATGCTCCGGGAACCAATGCTGTTTTTCCCTGAATTTTCATGATGTCCGCCTTTGTTTGTGGTAATCTTTCTTGCCTTAGCATGAAAAATGAATATCAAAGAGTGTCAGGTCAAATCAACAGCGTTTGCAACCCAAGGTCAAGAAATTCTCTCTTGACGGCCGCAATCTGATGATCATGTCGACGGGATGCAGAATGCAATCCTTATTGGAGTTATTGAATGTATAATAGAATGCGAATGCAAAATTTTCAAAGGGCGCAGACTCTTACCTTTTTCTTTTTGTTAGGTTTGCTGGTATCTTTGACTACCGGCTGTGGATTGCACACGCCCGAAATGAACCAGGCGCCCAAGCTTCCCTGCATCAGTCATGGCTGGCCCCAGGACACAAGTGATTTATCACCTGATTCCGATCTTGTCTTCGGCACATTGGCAAACGGGCTTCGCTATGTGATTAAGAAAAATAATGAGCCAAAGGACAGAATCGCCCTGTACCTTGATGTTCAAGCCGGTTCCCTTAACGAGACCGACGAGCAGCGCGGTCTTGCCCACTATCTCGAGCATATGGTCTTTAACGGAACCGCCCATTTTCCCCCGGGGACCCTGATTAAATACTTTCAATCCATCGGCATGGGTTTCGGTGCTGATACAAATGCTCACACCTCCTATGATGAAACCGTGTATAAACTTCTGCTGCCGGGGACAGATGAAAAAACGCTCAATGAAGGCATGCAGGTTCTTGCCGACTATGCGCGCGGAGCATTGCTGCTTGAATCGGAGGTGAATAGTGAACGGGGGGTTATCCTGGCGGAAAAGCGGACCAGGGATTCGGCCGGGTCAAGGATTTCCAAAAATCTGCTTAAACATGAATTTACCGGTACCCGGGTGGCTTTACGTGACCCTATTGGAACCGAGCAAACTCTGCTCGCGGCAGACAGTAGGCTATTGCGCTCTTTTTATGATGCCTGGTACCGGCCTGAAAATATGATTGTGGTCCTGGTCGGCGATATTACTCCTGATCAGGCAAGGGAGAGTATTCATCAATATTTTTCAGAACTTCATGCAAGCAAAAAGATACCTTCTTGTTTTGATTTCGGTAGGGTCAGGGAAGCGGGTACCGACATTTTTTATCAGTATGAACCTGACCTCGGTCTGACGAATATCGGTATTTCCGCAACCTGGAACGTGCAACCGCAGGCGGATACGATGGAGAAGGAAAGAATGCAGCTACAAAATTATGTTGCATCCCTTTTACTCAACAACCGCTTACAGCATGTAGTTAATAAAGAAAACAGCCCATTCTCCAAGGCACAGGCTTATTCCGGAACATTTGTACAGCGGCTTGGTTACCTTGTTCTCAGTGCTCGTACAAATGCTGAAACATGGCAACAGGGGCTTTCTCTGCTTGAACATACACTGAGACAAGCTGTAACTCATGGAGTAACGGCGGCTGAACTTGAACGGGTTAAAAACGAGATTAACGCAGAGCTCGACCAGGAGGTACAGACCGCAGACAGTCAGGACAGCAACACCCTGGCCAGTGATATAATCCGGAAAATAAACAGGAATGAGGTTGTGCTTTCACCCCTCCAGGAACAACGTCTTTATGGTGCTCTTTTGGCCAAGATTTCTATTGCCGACATCAAGGAGGCATTGCAGCAGATGTGGCTGCATTCAAGACATGTTGTTGAGGTGGCGGGAACAGCGGACCTGCGGGCAGCCGATCTCACGCCTGAGCAGCAGATTTTACGAGTCTGGTCGAGAGCGGCAGCCACTCCTGTCCAGGCTTGGCTTCAAGAAGAAAAAATTGCGTTTCCCTATTTAATTCCACCAAGGGGCAATGGTACGGTGGTGCAGGTGGTTGCGCATCCGGCAATAGATGCAACCACCACGGTACTGGCCGGTGGTTTGCGGATCAATGTCAAAAAGACAGATTTTAAAGACCGACAGGTTTTACTTGGCGTACATTTTGGCAACGGACGACTTGCCGAGCCGGTTGCCGGTCTTGGGCAATTGGCAGAGGCGGTTATCAAAGAGAGCGGTGTCGGGAACTTGAATCGGGAGCAGCTTGAGGCCGCCCTTGCGGGTCGAAATGGCCGGGTTACTTTTTCAGTGGGATCCGAGAGTTTTGTATTTTCGGGTAAGGGACTCAGCAGTGAGTTGGAACTTATGCTGCAGCTTGTCTATACGACCTTGACCGATCCGGCCTTTCGTCCTGAGGCGTACAGTCGCAGCATGGAGCGATTTCGCCAGATGTACAAAGCCATGCAGGGCTCCGTCGAAGGCACCTTGCGGCTTACGGGGGATCGTTTCTTTGCCGGGGGCAATTCCCGTTACGGGTTGCCGTCTGAAGAGGATTTTATGGGACTTACGCTTGAGCAGGTGCGGCAGTGGCTGAGTAAGGCATTTAAGAATGATCAGCTTGAGATATCGGTTGTTGGGGACGTGGATCCTGAGCAGGCGGTTGCCCTGGTACGTAAATATTTTGGTTCCCGTAAAGGCAGGTATGAGCCGACGAAAATAAAATCACCGGTCGTGTTTCCCTCCGGGCGGGTGAAGACCATTTCCGTGGACACGCAAGTGGAAAAGGCTATGCTTGAGGTTGGCTGGCCTACTGATGATTTCTGGAATATCGCAAGGACCCGGCGCCTGAGTGTGCTGGCTTCGCTTTTTGAAGATCGGCTGCGTCGAACAGTTCGTGAGGAGCTTGGCGCTACCTATTCTCCGGTAGCGTACAATGCCGCAAGTAGAGTCGACAACGGCTATGGGGTATTGCGATGCCTGCTGACTGTTGATCCGAAGCAGGTTGCATTGGTGCGGGACAAAATTCGTTCAATTGCCAGGAAGCTTGCCGGTCAGGGAGTGACTGCCGGAGAATTAAAGAGAATACTGGCACCAGTTATAACATCAGTAAAAGATCTTCAACGGACCAATCAATACTGGTTGAATTCGGTGCTTGCATTGTCAAGTCGTCATCCCGGGCAATTGGAATGGCCGTTGACAATTCGTACTGATTTTGCCTCGATTACCCGTATGGAGATGAACGACTTTGCGGCAAAGTATCTGCAGGAGAAAAAATCAGCCACCCTGGTCGTGCGTTCAAAGGAAAAGTAAAAGGATACTATCCGACCAGCCATACTGCCAGGTTTTGAGCATTCTGCATGGTACGATCTGATACACCGCCCAGGAATCCTTTGCTTTCCTCACGTCCGCGTCTGCCGAGAACAATCGTTCCGCAGCGATGGTTTTTTGCCTGACGAAGAAGATCATGGCTGGCATCAAGGCCTTTTTGTACCGGGAGCTGGATAATACGTTCTTTTTCAACCCCTCCTTCCCTTAATATTTCTGTGTGCGCATGAAAAAGGTTATTTTCCAGATCAAGGTGTTCTTTGCACCAGTCCTCTCCCCATCGGGGGTAAAAATCTTTCTCGGCAGCGACTTCGTCTCCGCCGAACAGCTGGTTTGAGTGATAGAGAAAGATTTCTGTTTCGGTATCTGCCTGCATAATAAAGGCCAGGTGATCGGCTGCCATCAAAGAAGCGGGCAGTGCGTGAACAGCGAGGAGAAAACGTGTTGAGGAGACTTCGCCGTCAATGATCCAAAGCGGAATTTCGTGACATTTATCGATCAAGAATGAAGAGACGCTGCCAAAAAACATTTCACCTACTTTACCCACCCCTCTGCGGCCGACAAGCAGGGCGTCATACAGGCCATGAACGGCCGCATGGTGAATAGAGGCCGCAATATTTGCCCTGCTGCTTTCTGTTTGAAAACTGATGTGTTCTTCCGTAAATCCGTTCCTCACCAGTCTCTCCTTGGCATCTTTCAGATATTTAATGGCGATTCTGGTTTTTTTGTCTGTTGCCGGAAACTGCCCACGCAGGGGATCGACGTCATACTTCCAGTTTTGATCGTTGCCCTCGGATGATACAATGGCAAGCAGGTGGATAGATACGCTTGTATCTGTTTTGAACAGACGAATGAGGTAATCCAGACTGTTTGAACTGTATACCGATCCGTCTATGGCTACGAGTATTGTTCTTTCCATATTCTCTCCCTGTGAAAAATTGTCTGAATAACTTCTTCTTTACTCTATAAGATCAGATGTCGTCAAAAACAACGTAAATGAAGATGATTTCCACCTGTTTCTCAGGAAATCGGCCGAGAGGAGATGCCGTTCCGGTCGATTTTTCTGCTATGTTGTGGCTGTGACCCAAAAAATTGGTCCAGCCATGCTGGTTTATCAGGAAAACAACAGGTAGATGAGCGTTACCGTCATAATACTGATAAGACGAAAACTTTGACTGAACAGGATGAGCTGCATGGCGAGACCAGGTTTAAATATTCCGGCGTAATAGGGAAACTGGTGGCGAAAGGCACGTATGGGTGAAGAGAGAATATTGCCGACCAGCAGGGCGAGAATGATTTCCCGGTTGTTCATGGTTCCGTCGGCGAGCAGGGCCCCAGCCGCTGCAAGTCCGGCGGTAAATTCTGCGGCCACATGCAGGACGATAATAGATATGGCCGCTGGAGACAGCCAGGAGAGGAAGGCGAGATGATCAGCCATGAACTGTTCTAAATGATTGAATATCCCAATCCGGGTCAGGATATAGAACAGAACGTAAATAGGGACGGTGAAGCGAATAATTTTTTGCATTCGCCGTTTGAATCGTTTCCATGTCCGTTTCCAGGCTTTGCGCAGAGTACTTTTTTCAGCCGTTTTTATTCGATTTTTCGTTTCGTTCTCTCCCTTTGGTAACAGAAAATGGCTGATAAAGCTAATGCCGAGGGTACGGAGCAGGGCCGCCGCAAAGGTCAGACCGATGTAGGTGAAGGCCGCCCCTTTGATGAGGGGGGCGGCAATGCAGAAAGTAGTCGGCAGGTGGAGAAAATAGGTAGGCAGACTGTTAAACAGATTGGCTAAAATGAGTTCTTTTTTATGTATTTTTTTTGTATTAAACCCTTCGGACAGCATGGTGTTTGCCGACACGCCAGAGAAAAACGCCATGGAAAATGAGGCCCCGGCAAGAGATGAAAGGTGGGCAAATTTTGTCAGCGGTCGGGCAATAAAGGCAATTTTTCTGGTCCAGTTGAGAGCCTCGATGAAGTTGGCAAAAAGCAGACCGATAGAGATGTAGATGAGCAGGCGCACAAGCGGCCAGCCAAGCTGATGCCAGATTTCAGAAAGTAAGGCGGCTGTTTCCATGGAAGAAGGAAAAGTTCGGGATCCCTTGCCGCCTCTTACTCTTTCTTTTGGATTAAAGAAACCATGACAAGAGAAGGCAGGAAGATATGTGGGCCCGGCAGGAAATTTTTATTTAATGTATAAGGGAGAAAAGGAATACTCTACTCAACCACTCAACAGAATCTAAACCGGTCATATAGGGACGATCTCTTTCTATGAATCTGGCCAGGTTGTCCAGGCCTCGATCATGGGCACCGGCATCCCAGGTACTTTTTTCTTTTTGTGCCCTGGCCTGTGATTTTGCGTAGAAACGTTGTCGTTTTAAAAAGGTCTGGTGCCACTTCTTGTACTGCTCTTTGGCCATTTTGATGAAGATTCCTTCTTTCTTCATTTGTGCAATCTGCTTGTTTATCTTTGGCAGCAGATTAAGGAATGGAGATTTTTTTGAGAGAGTCAGGTGAAACTGCTGCATTGTCGCCGGATTGTCAAGAAATTCAACTTTATCCTCAACGTTGAGGAGTTTTGAATAGATAATCGCTGGATAGAGATCAATAATAAGGTAATCGGCGGTGCCAAGGTCCATCATTTCAAAGGCGCGTTGATACGGCATATAATGCATATCGAGTTTTTCCCGGATAAAGGTGTCAAATTTTTCACCGAAACTTTCCCCCACATTTGCGACCCCTTTTTTGCCGACAAGATCATTCCAGGAGTTAAAGGGAAAAGCACTTCCTTTCCTGACTACGATAATAACCGGACTTTTCAGGTAAGGAATTGAGTATCCCATGTATTGGAGACGTTCTTTATTCTTGTACGCGGAAACAATCATATCGATCTGGCCGTTTTTTGCGTTTTCCTGCACCTGTTCCCAAGTCCCGGTTGATTTAATGATAAAGGGTATTTTCAGATTTTCCAGGATACGCGTGGCTGCTTCGGGGCCGACCCCGGTAAGCTTTCCGCTTCTCTCCCAGGCAATTGGAGGAGCTTCCGGGTTGCCGGTAACAATAAGCGGATCATTGGCTCTTGCGGATTGGATGGTCAGGAGCATGGAGCAGACTAAAAAGAGAAGAAAAAACAGTTGTCGCATGATAACTCCAAAGTCAGGAAAGACAGGGATAAAGGTTAAGAAAAAACGTTACTCTTCAGGTAGATGCAAAAAAACTTGCATTTACTTCGGAATGTAACTGTTCAGGAGTGCCACATATTTGCTTATTGAGGTCTTTGAAGCATACTTGTGCTATTCAAGAAGACCGAAATGAGTGAAGATGGGGTGCTCCTGGACAGTTACGAAAAAACAAGATATACGTCCCGTCATCCCAGCGATCTTTTGGGCGGGGATCCGGAATGTGTCTTTAAGGTATAGTATTGCAGTCCACCTATACCAGAGGAAGGCTTAAAAATCAATTACCCCGGAAGAGAGCAGGCAATGGGCATAAATATTTGCCGGATCGGGTTGATAGAGAAAATCAAGTTGTGAACTGATCCGGGCAGGAATAACCGCCCAGGCGGTGAGTAAAGGCTGGGTTTTAAGCAGTGAGGTGAAGGTATTCTCCCCGATTTGCCGTATATTTTGTAAAAAGGAGAAAGGACGTTCAATATAAATACCGGTCGAAGTATCCAGGCCGGCAAGTTCCGCGGCACGGGAAACGGCATCCGCCAGCGAACCTGCAGCATCGACAAGTCCGAGTTTCATGGCAGTCTTTCCATCCCAGACCCGGCCTTCGGCAATTTCTTCCACCTTTGCAGGCGGCATGTTCCTTCCCTTGGCCACTATATTAATGAACTGTCGGTAGCCGTGTTCCACGCCAAGTTGCAGTGTTTTTGAGACGTTAGGAGAGAGCCGGCGGGTAGGGGAGAGTGCACCGGCCATTGAGGTCGTGCCTATGCCGTCATTGTGAATGCCTATCCTGGCGAGTGTTTCTTCAAACGTCGGCAGGGCACCGAAGATGCCTATGGAACCGGTCAAGGTAACGGGTGAGGCCAGGATAGCGTCGGCATCAGCTGAGAGCCAGTAAGCACCGGAGGCGGCCATTGAGCCCATGGAAACAACCACAGGTTTGCCGGACTCCCGGGTTCGAATCAGTTCCTGCCTGATAAGCTCGGAGGCAAAGGCACTTCCTCCACCGCTGTCGATGCGTAACACAACGGCTTTTATATATTTGTCCCTTCTGGCCACCTGTAACTGCCGGATGAGCTTGTCAGCTCCAATCTGGCCAACCGTCCCCTGTCCTCCGACAATATTTCCCTGGGCAACAATGATGCCTACGGCCGGGGTCTTTTCAGGACGGGTTGAATAGGAGGGGGTGATGGTGTCAAGATAATTGTACAGGGAAATATGCTTAAATTCCGGGCCCCCACCATTTCCGCCAACCACGCTTTTCAGGTAATCCTCAAGTTGATGTCGGGTTTTCAGGCCGTCAATAAGTCCGGCATTCAGGGCCATAACCGCACTGTCACCCTTTGTTTTTTCCAGCAGGACATCGACTGAATTAATATAGGTATTGATGATTGGCACAGTCAAGCCACGCTGTTTCACGATATCCCGGCAATAGGTCGTCCAGAGTCCGGTCAGCCATTGGTGATTGGCCTCTTTGGCTGCCGCTGACATGTTGTCGCGAAGAAAAGGTTCCAGGGCCGATTTAAAAGTGCCGACTCGAAAAACATGAAATTGAATATGGAGTTTGTCTATCAGCTCCTTAAGGTAGAGCCGAAACACGCCAAAACCGTGGAGGTCGACTCGTCCCATGGGATTGAGGTAGATTTCATCGGCAAAGGAAGCGAGATAATATTGTGTTTGATTAAAGGAGTCATCGGCGGCAATGACAATCTTACCGCTTTCTTTAAATTGTTCAATGGCCCGGCCTATGTCGCGCAACTGGTTGAGGCCGACTCTGCCAAGACGAGACGGGGAAACAACAAGCATGCGGATACGATCATCAACGGCAGCTGTGTTTACTGCGTCCAGGATATCCTGTAGCGGGGTCTCTTTGTGCTCGGGAACCCCGGTTAAGTTGTTGATTGTTCTCGCTATGGGATCAATCGCTGAACGCTTTTCGACAATGTTGCCCTCCGGGGCAAGGACAAGGGCGGCCCCGTCAGGAACTTTGGTTTTGGGATGAAAAACGAATAGAGCGACAAGGAAAACGAGGAAAAAAAGAAAGATCAGGTTGCCGGCAATCATTATCCCGGTTTTGAGTATTTTCCATGTCCAGATAAAAAAGACAGCGATGATAGTAAATGTTTTTTTCACAAAAACTCACCGAAAGCTTAGGGCTTGTTCCTCAATAATCTTTACATCTTACTTGTCTTTTTTTCCATACTCTGCATTACGCAAACAGTTCCATAGACATGCTATGAGCCTGTTTACGCGCCTTGATTATGGACAAAAATCCTACATAATATTGTAAAGTTTTTTGTCACAAACCCCTAAAAAGAGGATTACCGCACTATGGCCGGTAGTTATGATGAATAGTTTGAGTATCTGCTCTGGAAGAGTAAAGGAGATGTCAGGAAATTTCAAGTCTGAGGGCTTGGCCGAGGTCTTGGAGGGTATAGGGTTTTTTGATGAAGTGGTTTATACCGAGTTTTTTAGCCTGATCCATATCGGCCGCACTCGAATAGCCGCTGATAATGATGGCCTTCTGGTTTGGCTTGTATTCCATGATGCGCTGGTAGGTTTCGCAGCCGTTAATACCGGGCTCCATAATCATGTCGAGTATGATCAGGTCAACGGATGTCTCCTTTACAAATTCGATGGCTTCTTCTCCACTGCAGACAGTATGGACCTCGTATCCAAGTCTGGCGAGAAGACGGCAGGCTATTTCACGTTGGTTTTCCTGGTCGTCGACAACCAGGATTCTTTCTCCACGCCCCTGGTAAGTATCAATGGTCGGTGTATGTCCGGCATCCGCAGGTTTTTGTTTGGTCACCGGAAAATATAAGGTGAAAGTAGTTCCCTCTATACTGCTTTGCACATCGAGGTAGCCGCCATGATCATGAACAGTGTTCCAGACAACTGCCAGGCCCAGCCCTGTGCCGCTTCGACCCAGGACTTTTTTGCTGTAGAAGGGATCAAAAATGCGCGGGAGATCCTTGGAAGATATTCCGCGTCCATCATCTGCAACTGTCAGTAAGACATATTCTCCAGCTTTTATTATTTCATAACCATGAATGGGTGTCTTTAGCGAACAGTTGCCGGTTTCAATTAGGATGTTGCCGTCTCCTTCTATGGATTCGGCAGCATTATTGACAAGGTTCATTATTGACTTGGTTACATGCACGATTGAACATGAAATGTTGAGGATGTCCGGGACCATGTTCGAGGAGATGGAGATTTTCGGATAGCGGGAATAAAGCTCTCTGCATTCAACAGAGTTGATATATCCGGATACAAGAGTGTTGAGGTTGTAGACTTCTTTTTTAGAGTTGGCGCCACGGGCAACGGTGAGAAGATCACTGACCACCGCGGCAGCTCGTTTGCCGGCGTCACAGATCATCCTGATTTCTTTACGATATTTGAAATCTCTTGGTAGGTCCATGAGCAACAGCTCAGGATAAGTGATGATTCCGGCCATAATGTTGTTGAGGTCATGGGCAACAGATCCGGCCATCAAACCAAGGGATTCCATCCGTTTGGCATCGGCAAGTTTCTGTTGTAGAGCAAGCTGTTTTTGCATGGCCAGTTGGCTGGTGGTGACATCACGAATTGCAGCAACCTGGGCGCTTCGCCCTGAATAGGCAATCTGCTTGACGCGTATTTCCACGGGAAAACGACTTCCGTCTTTTCTGATCGCTATGGCTTCAAAAGGACCAATGGTGTCCGGGCCGGACTGCAGATGCATGGCCCTGATTGTATTGCGATCCAGCAAAATATCAAAAATTTGCCGGCCAAGCAGCTCTTTCTCTTCATAGCCAAACATTTCACAGAGCTGGTTATTGGCCTGGAGCAGGTTCCCTTCATCGTAAATGATTATACCCTCCCAGGTCGCCCGTGAAAGCTGGCGAAAGCGTTTTTCGCTGTTTAAAAGCTTTCGTTTCAAGGCGTTATATTCTATGCCACGGGCAAGGGTGCGAAGGAGTTGTTCAGAATCAAAAGGTTTCTTGAGATAGTCGTATACACCACCCCGGAGAGCTTCAACGGCATTTTCCAGGGTGGCAAAACCGGTGAGTATAATGACGACAATTTCGGGATATTTTTCCTTGAGGGTCCCGGCAAGTGTAAGTCCACTGATATCGGGAAGTCCGAGGTCAAGAAGAACGGCGTCAAAGCAGGTATTCTCAAGCCGAAAAAGAGCTTCCTGGCCGGAATGGGAGATGTCTACTGCATAGTTATCTGCTTCCAGCAGCAGTTTCAGGCCCGTGCAGAAATTTGGTTCATCGTCTATGAGTAGAACGGAATGTCCCATTATTGAGTGTTGTTTGTTCCTGAACAGGGAATCGGAAAGCACAATTCCTTACTGGAACATTATATCTTTAGTGAATCTTTATTATTATACCAAAAGAATGGTATATAACACTATAGAAACGCAGGCATTTCATAATGTCAAAAGGAAAATAGATTTTTTAAGAAAAAAGAAAGATCAGGGGGGTCCTGCGGGCAGGGTTATGCTAAATGTGGTACCCTCGGGCTTGGGAACAAGGGAAATGGATCCACCAAGCTGTTGCAAAATTCTGGTAGTGATAGCCAGGCCGAGGCCTCCATGACCGCCCCCTTTACTGGTTATTCCGGCCTGAAACAGGGTTTCCTGCAGATTTGTGTCAATACCCGGGCCATCGTCCTTGATGGTGATTATCACCTGATCTGTTCCCGTGGTTTTTTTATGGAGTGCCGTTGTTACAGTAATGGTTCCGCGACCGTCAAAGGCCTCTATTGCATTGTTGAAGAGGTTTGTTATGATCTGCCTCAGGCTGTTGCTGTCTGTTTCTATGAGTTTAATCTTCGGGTCGGGATGAAAATCAATAGTGATTTTGTTGTCGCTTTGGAGTCCGGCCGTGTAAAGGCGGATACTATCTTCAAGGAGTTGGTTGAGGTTGGTTTCCTCCAATCGGGGAAGCTGTTTTTCCGTGGAGATGTCCCTGAGTTGGTGGGTAATTTTCCCTATCCGTTCAAATTCCTGGTCAAGGATGGTCAGCTCTTCCTGGATTTCATCTCGATCTTTGAGTTTGCCATCAAGTACTTTGAGATAGTTTCGTAAGATAGCAAGCGGATTATTAATTTCATGGGCGATTTTTCTGGCGAGTAATGCCGCGGCCTCAAGGCGTTCATAGGCAATGCGCTGTCTCTGCTCCTCCTGCCAACCTTGCATAAATATGCTGACTGCGGCCTGGGAGGCAAGAAGCTGCAGGGGGGTGGCATGAGTGAGCAGGTTGGCATGTCCGTTTTTGGATATGCCGATAACCATGAGGCCGACGTTTTGCTGTTGGTAGTCCATGGGCACAATCACCATTCCCTCCGTACCTAAAATCCCTGTTAACTCGGTGTCGAGCAAGGTATCGTCTTTATCAGGACGACGCATGAAAGAGTGCAGAATCTGGTGGAGTTCCAGAGCTTTGACTGGTAGGCTTTCATGGTGTCGTTTTAGAGAAAATTGAAGGGAAGCGGTATCACGATACAGCACGTTTTCGTGAGAGGTAAATCCTTTGAGCTGGTGATTTTTTCGGTCAAACAGGAGCAGAAAGCATGTTTCCTGATTAAAAAGAATTTTGAGGCTTTGTTCCAGAATCTGGGCCACCTGCTCCCTGTCCTTTGCTTTAAGCAGGTTGTCAAGCAGGCCTGTTAATTGTGTAATATCACGAATTCGACTGATGAGTTCGATAGAGGTTTCTTTGTGTACGCCTTCACTCTCCGGTTCCGGCTCAAGCGTTGATTTACTGTTTGCGGGAATGCGGATGCCTAATTGGTGGGCAACCTCCTGGACCTGTTCGTCTACCCCTTCCTTGAGTTGCTCAGTTTGTCCGGGAGCAAGGCGGAATAACTGGTCGGCCACATCGTTGCACTCCTGTTCCGGATTATCGCTGTGGCTGATAAGGTCGGCAAGAAAAATAATGCGTGTCAGCGGTAGTCCCTGTTCCACTTCATCGACAGAGTGGTGATGGTATTGAATGGCATCACCGATAAGAGACGGCAGTCCCCACTCTTTGACCAGCCAGGCTCCTGCATCACAGTGGTTTATATGGAGCTTTTCCTGTTCAAGAAAGGCGAGCCGTCCGTTATGGCAGCGGATTCCCTTGAGCAGTAGAGGGACGTATTTTCCAGGAAATGCCATCCACAGAAGGAGTTTGCCAAGGTCATGCAACAGGCCTGCAAGGTAGGCTTCCGATGGATTTGGATAGGAAACAGCCTCTGCAATTCGACGGGCCAGAATTGCATTCTGATACGAGTGATACCAGAAGCGATCAATATTGAGCAGGCCATTGGTTTCGACCCGGCGAAAAACCTGTTGCACTGATACACTGATGGCCAGGTTCTTGACAGTATCGGCACCAAGGTAAATGACGGCCTGGCCGACATCCACGAAGGAGGAGCGGGCACCGATAAAGGCGGAATTACAGAGTTGGAGCACCTTGGCTGCCATAGCCGCGTCTTTTTTAACGAGCTTGCTGACCGCTTGCAGGTCGACTTCCGGTTTATGGCAGGCGTCAATCAGCTGAACGAGGATCTGTGGAATAACGGGTAGATTACCTGAAACTTTGAGTCGGTTGAGAGGTTGATATGGATCTTTTGGTTGAACCATTTTTTTGAAACGTGTATTGGGAGAGAGTTGATTCTATTCCATCTATTCCATGAATCCTTCATTATTTTATATCAGGGAAAAAGAAAAATCCAGGAAGCCGGAGAGAAAATTTTTTTTTTGAGGTACTGACTTGAATGGTTTTTTTGAGGTTTGGCTACTCGGGATGTCTGTAAAAAGGTGTGGTCATTCTTTTTTCTTGACCATATCCCCCTGGGCCAGGTAAAAATGATCTTTCGCCGAGTTATACTATCAAAAATGTAGTTAACTGGAGGGGTGAATTTAAGAGACCACGCCCCGCGTCCCTTGCGTGGTCGGTATTCGTCCTCCATGAACGGACAACAGGAGAGAATATGAAGAGATTTTTTTATGGGTTGTATCTTTTGTTTTTTATAGCCGGCGCCGGTGTGTTAGGCGGTTGTGCCGGCTCCAAGACCTATGGTTCGGTTAAATTTGTCACTACTCCGGCCGGGGCTGAGGTCATAAATTTAAAAGATGATACCAATATGGGCATGACCCCGGTGCTGGTGACATGGGAGGGCAACGAGGAAAAGCCGGAATACGTGACGGTGGAATTGAGAAAGACAGGATACAAGGAAGAGATTACCTCTCTCTGGGTTAATAAACGCCATATAAGTAGAGAAGCCGCTGCCGCGGAAGCACAGCCCATCACCATTCAACTGGAAAAGAGGAGGAGGTAATGAAATTTCTTTGGAGAAAAAGATGCAAGGCGGCCGGCTGGCTGGTTTGTTGTTTATGTGCGTCAGCGTTGCTGGCCGGTTGTTCTTCACCAACTAAGACAGTTCGACTGAAGATCCATTCCGAACCGGAAGGAGCCTATATCGTCTATAAGGTAACAGGTCCGGAGGTGCCCTGTGCCGGGGAGTGGATCTATCTTGGCAACACTCCTTTTCGAGGAGTGCATCAGTTTGATAAGGAACAGCTTGAAGATGCCGGCAAGATTACAATCAAGGTTATGCGTTTGGGATATACCGACCAGATTATCGAATGGGATGGCCCGGGATTTTGGGAGGAAGCCGAAGAAAAAGGGGTTATTTTCTGGACTCCTGAGCTGATTCCGGAAAATAAAAATTAGCACTGAGATTGGCTGCCATCATGGATGTAAATGGAACCCCGTATCGTTCAATCTGGCTTGCAAAAAATGGATGGCAGGTTGATATCATAGATCAGACCAGACTGCCGCATGAATTTGTTGTTGCCAGGTTGTCAACGCTTGCTCAGGCAGCAACCGCCATCCGTGATATGTTGGTGAGGGGAGCGCCGCTTATCGGGGCCACTGCAGCCTATGGCTTCTGTCTCGGGCTGCGTGAAAAGGCCGATGATGCCGAGCTCGGCAAGATTGCCGACACCCTTGTCGACTGTCGGCCGACAGCCGTGAATCTACGCTGGGCCGTGCAGCGTATGCTTGCGGTTCTGACGCCGCTTCCGCGATCAGCGCGAGTTTCAACTGCCTACAAAGAAGCCGCGGCAATCTGTGAAGAAGATGTGGTCACCAATAAAGCTATCGGCAGGCATGGTGCCGGATTACTTCAAGATATTTGGAAGAAAAAAGGCCAGCACGGCCCGGTGAACATCCTTACCCATTGTAATGCCGGCTGGCTGGCGACCGTTGATTGGGGAACAGCCCTTGCCCCGGTTTTTCGTGCGCACAGCGATGGTATCCCTGTCCATGTCTGGGTTGATGAAACCAGGCCCAGGAATCAGGGCGCCCATTTGACGGCCTGGGAGCTGGTCTCTGCCGGCATTGATCACCATCTCATTGTTGATAATGCAGGAGGTCACCTGATGCAGCATGGTGAGGTTGATATCTGCATAGTCGGTACCGACCGGACAGCGGCAAGTGGTGATGTCTGCAACAAGATCGGCACCTATCTCAAGGCGTTGGCCGCTTTTGATAACAAGGTGCCCTTTTATGTAGCCTTGCCGGGCTCAACCATTGACTGGCAGGTGACCAATGGAGTCGGGGAAATCCCCATTGAGGAACGGGACTCGGAGGAGGTGCTTGTTGTTCGGGGTCTGCATGATGATAAGATTGAAGGTGTGCGCATCGCCCCAGCTGATACGCCTGCCGGTAATCCTGCCTTTGATGTGACACCGGCCCGGCTGGTTACCGGCCTGATTACCGAGCGCGGAGTTTGTCCGGCAAGCCGCAGGGGATTGTCTTCTCTATATCCAAAGAGAGAAAACGATGCTTGATCACACCCGGCGCCATATACTTGTTCAGGCGGCCCGGTCCATGAACCGGATGGATCTGAACCAGGGAACATCGGGAAATGTCAGCCTGCGTGTCGATAACGGTTTTTTGATCACGCCTTCAGCACTTGACTACGATCGGTATACGGCAGCTGATATGGTTGAGCTGGATATGGACGGCCGAGTGCCTGTCGGTTCCCGTAAGCCATCTTCTGAATGGCAACTGCACCGGGATATTTACAAACATAAAAAAGAGGCTGCCGCCATCCTGCACGCCCACCCCCCCTGGTGTACGACGCTGGCCTGTCTGGAAAGGGGTATTCCCCCCTGTCACTATACGGTGGCCATGGCCGGTGGTGACTCCATAGCCTGCGCTTCCTACGCGCTTTTTGGCAGTGAAGAGCTTTCGCACAATGCGTTATCGGCCCTGGACAACGACCGTTGCGCCTGCCTGCTTGCCCATCATGGAATGGTCTGCTTTGCGACCGATATTGAGAGTGTCCTTGCGCTGGCCCTTGAGGTGGAAAACCTGGCCCGGATCTATGTACAGGCCCTGCAGATTGGTGAAGTGCCCTTACTCTCTTCGGAAGAGATGCGGGTAGTTGGAGAAAAATTTATTGAGTATAAAAAGCAGGAGTGATTTCCGCCTGGTCACTTTTTACTTCGCCCCGGTTTCTTCAAGGCAGCCTCAAAATCGTCTAAAAACCCCAGTTCCTTCCCAGGTACCCAGCCTTTTCTCCCGCTGAAATCTGTGACAAGTATGTAATCGTTGTAGGTTTTCAGGGGATGGGCGACTTGTCCTTCTTTAATTGCACCTGCTGGATCGGCTTCGGCAAAGGGTGAAATCATGAGCCGGGTTTTAGTCAGGACCACGGCATCCTGCCAGTGCAGGTAGCCATAGACCAGCGGCGGCAGGGTAAGCAGTGTGGTGAGCAACGCACATATGGCAAGCGCCTTGGGAATGCGCCCCACCCCTGGTTTTTCCAGAACAGCGATCAAGAGAAGGCAACAGCTGAAAATAAAAAAGGAACAGCCCGAAAGCAGCAGCCATTGGTTGGTGCCGAGAAGATCGAACAACCACTGCCACCAGGGTTTATCCTGCTGGTAGATGCCGTTTTTTTTGCGTATTGTCTGCAGGTTGCTTCGTATGTCTGCGTTACCATGATCAAGACGCAGAGCCTGCTCATAGGCAAGTATGGTTAAACCTGTTTTTTCAAGCCGTGCATAACAGTTACCCATGTTGTAGAGAAGCGAGGCGGATAGGCCACGGGTTGCCGCTGTTTGTTGGTAGTACGTAATGGCGGCTGTAAAATCCTTGTGCATGTAGGCTTGATTGCCAAGCATAAAGGTATCTTTTTCCGCCTGAGCGACCGATATTGGGAAAATCAGCAGGAGAATTGCCGAGAGCAGGATATGTGGTTTAAAGCGGAGGTGGAAAGGATTCATATTTACCGGACCTCCTCCCTGACGATTTGAAGAATGTGTTCCATCTCGTTGGTTGAAAGTTCCTCGCCGGTATACATGGTATGCTCTGTTTTTTTGAAAATTTCCACGAGGGGAGAACCTGTTTCCAGCCGTCGTTCAAGATCAGCGGCGCAAATGGCCTGTGGTTCGATCTGCCAGATGAGGCCGAATCGCTGCTGCAGTATTTGGCGGCTGATTGCCAGAAAACTTCTACTGTCCCTGCTCTGCATGGCCTCTTGCGCCTGGGTAAGTAATGTTTCGATTTTTCGGGTCAGTTCCTTTTTTTCGACAAGTTCCGGATTTCCAGCCAGTCGTCTTTTTCGCCGCAACAAAACCAGCGACGTAAGTAAAAGTATCAGGGCGGTCGCTATCAGCAGTTGAAACCAGAGTTTTTGATAGAGCGGTTGCAGCTCATCCACACCTTTGCCGAACCGGGTGTGAATTGGTACCAGTGCGGCCCCTGATACATTTTTTGCAGGTTGTTCCGGTTGTTGAGAGTATTGTGGCTGGACAGTCGGTGGCTCCACCTGCTTTGAAACAGGGGCAGAAACTTCTTTCATGGAAAGGGCAATCGGATCACTGTGGAGGCTGATATATTTTTCGCTGTCTGGGTCATAGTAGGCAAATATTACCGGGGGAATCTGCCGTATGGTGGGCCTGGTGGGGATAATGGCCTGCTCGAACTCCTTTTTTGTTGCTTTTTCAGTCTGTTCCAGGTTGCCCGCCGATGGGGGATAGGCTTTCCAGTTGTTCCCATTTCCAGTAAATACCGGAGCTTGGACACGACCAAAATTTCCGCTCCCCTGGATAATCATCTTCAGAGTGATGGGGTCCCCGGCCTGTACAACTGTGGGCTGAGCCTTGACAGCAAGACTGAAAGAACCGATGGCGCCGGTGAATTCTATTGGTTTTCCTTTTTTCGGCAGATCTTTTATACGGATTGTCTGTTTTTCGCTGATCAGGGTGATATCCTTTTGCGTATAACCGCTGAAAAAATTATCGAAAAACGGGTCATCAAACAGAGGAGAACCAAACATGGAAGAGGAAGGTCGTCTTCTACTTCGCACAAGCAAAGATACATCCATATCCACTTCAAGGGGAAAATTTCCCTGTTTGACAGCGGAAACAGCTCCGTTCCAGGTGAGCAGGGAGTATGGGGTACCATTGATAATATCTTCGCTTTGAACAGGTTTTTTGTCCAGGGATTCAAGAATAAAGTTGTTGTTTGTCAGCCTGGGAGCTGAGTTGATTGTTACCCGCATTCCCTGGCGAAAATACGCCTTGACGGTGAAAGGCAATAATTCCCCCGCATACACGGTTTCCATTTTTGGTAGAATATGCATAAAACCGATCTGGTCCGCCTCACCGGAACGAAGCCTGCTTGACGATGGCGGCCGGGCCGGTTTGCCGCCCTGTCGCCCACTCTGCGGTGCAGGGGTTGCGGCGGCCGGTTCAACCTTACATGTAATGGCTTTTGTGCGGTAGGTTTTTCCGCCAACATTAATAGTGATGGGCTCAATAGTATGTGTACCAGGCGATACAGCCTGAACCAGATAGGAAAAGGAAACCGAAGATGATGATTTGCCGTTGATCCATTGCATCTGCGTGCTTTGGCCCTGGGAGAAGAATTGCAGGCCATCCCCGTGGGGCTCTTCCGGTCCGGCTGAGCTTGTGCCGGATACGGTTATGGTCAGTCGGGCACTTTGATCCACTGCAAACCCGGTCGGCTGCAGGGAGGCCCGTACGGAAATATCTCCAGCCAGGGCCGTTGCTGTCAGCGCCGTCCATGTTGTTGTTACCAATAATAACAATATTAAAGTATTATGTATCGCTTTTCTCATTGTAAGCTTTATGTTTATTTCCCTGTGCTGTCAGGGTCGACTTTCTGTGTTTTTCCTGTCAGGTATCATGAAACAAGCGTTACCAGTCCTTGCCGGGAGCTTGTTTTTGAGAGGAACCTTGTGCTGGAATATATTCAAGTCGTCCTTCTTCATGTTTCAATGCATCCAAAAGGGCTGCAGCTTCGGCCCTGGTCATCTTTCCTTGACTGCGTCGTTTGACATCCTCTTTGCTCATTTCCTGGGCACTTCCTTGTGTTTTCCGATCCTCAGCCAGCTCATTGGCATCACTGGACGATGATTTAACCGTTTTGTCTTTTTGTGAATTATCGCCGGCAGGGGTATCTTTCTGTTTTTTGTTTCTGTCGGCTTTCCCCCCGGGCTGTTTACTCTTTGACTGATTTCCCTTTCCGGAACTTGAGTCCTCCTGTTTCTGATGTTGATTGTTCCGGGCTTGCTGTCCAGCGCTTTTTTTATTTTTGTCCTGATTTTTTTTCCCCCCAGAATCAGTGTTGCCCTTTGTTTGCTTGTTAGCGTTATCCTGCTGTTTCTTTTTTTTCTGTTGTTCTAACTTCTGTAATTGTTTTTTGACGATTGTAAGATTTTCCGTGGCATCTACATCACCAGGTTGCAGTTTCAGGCTGGCTTCATAAGCGGCAACAGCCTTTTTATACTGGTCAATCGTACGTTCAGGGTCAGTTGTCACCGTTGATGTGCCCTGTTGATACCAGGCATTACCAAGGTTGTAATAGGCTTTAGCCTGCAGGGTAAGATCATCGGTTGCAAGAGCCTTTGTAAAGGATTCTATTGCCTCTTTATAGCCTTTTTTTTTGTAGTGAACGTTGCCCAGATTAAAAAGCAGCGTCGAGGACGGATGTTTTTTCAGTGCTTTTGCATATTTTTTCTCTGCCTGGTCAAGTTTCCCCTCATGATAAAGCTGTTCAGCGGTCGAACCATTGGCACCTTTTGGCCATATTGTCAAAAGAAAGAATACAATAAGTAATTTTCGATGGTTAAAGAGACGTCGCCCAGCGGTTTTAATAAAGGGCATGCCAAAAGACCAGCTTGATTTACGGCCGGAAAGGAGGAATTCAGCAAGCAGCAGAAGGAGCGCTACCGCAAGCGGCCAGTAAAAACGTTCAATGGGTTGCCGCTGTTTTCGCTCCTGATGTTCTTCCCTGGGCACCAGCTTGAGCTTTTGCTGATAAATAGTGGTAAATCCCTGGCCCATATTCCCAAGGGGCACATAGATCCCTCCGGTACTTTCGGCTATTTTTTTCAGGATTTGTTCATCAAGCCGGGATCGAATAAAATTTCCAGCCTTATCCTTGAGAAAGCCGGCGCCGTTTTTTGTATCAGGAATGAGTTCACCACTCTTGGTTCCCACACCAACCGTGTATATAGTCATCCCCTGTTCGGCTGCCTTCTCTGCCGACTGAAGCGCCTGACCCTGTAAGTCCTCGCCATCGGTAACCAGTATGAATATTTTATGATTGGCTTCACCAGCCAGTGACTTGTCTGCCTTGGTAATGACTTCAGCAAGGTTCGTTCCCCCCATTGGAATGCTTGCAGGAGTGACAGCATCAAGAGATGCGGTAAAGGCTGCATAATCAGTTGTCAGTGGACACATGAGAAAAGAGGTTCCGGCAAAAGGCATGAGGCCGACACGGTCGCCGTCAAGCAGGGCAACAAAATCTTTGACTGCAAGTTTTGCCCGTTGCAGACGATTTGGCTGGATGTCGTCCGCCAGCATGGAACGTGAGGTATCGAGTCCAAAAAGAATATCAATGCCCTTTTGTTTGACCTCTATCCACTGCTCGCCATATTGTGGTCCTGCCAGTGCAAGAAAGCAGGCAAAGAAGGCAAGCAGAAAAAGAATTGTTTTTGTTCGCCGACGAAAACCAGATACATTGGCTGTAAGTTTTCGACCGATTTTCGGGGCGATAAATCGGCTCAACGCCCTGTGTCTTCCCATGGCTGCCATGCGCAGATAAAGTATAAGCAGCAGACAGATCAGACTGCCGGCAAGTAGCCATATCGGTTGAGAAAAAGGAATGTTCATAGTCAGGGCAGTCGTTTTTTAGTCAGAACAAGTTCAAAGCCAAGAAAAAGCAGCGCCGCAATAACCGGATATCTGAATAACTCACGATACATGGAAAAGTGTTTGATTTTTCTTGTTGTGGCTTCCAATTTGTTGATTTCTCGGTAAATATTTTCAAGAGACCTGGTGTCAGTGGCCCGAAAATATTTTGCCCCGGTGAGTGCAGCCACCCGGCGCAGGGTATCTTCATCAATGTCAACCCGCATACGCACCAGCCGTTTACGTCCGAATTGATCAACAACAGGTATGGGAGCTTCTCCTCTGGTTCCAGCGCCTATGGTATAAACCTTGATGCCAAGGGTTTCGGCAGCCTCTGCGGCGGTGAGAGGGGCAATCTTGCCTGCATTGTTCATCCCGTCGGTCAGCAGAATCAGGATGCGGGATTTTGCCTTGCGACCGCGGAGCCGGTTGGTTCCCGAGGCAATGGCTGATCCAAAGGCAGTGCCGTCTTCAATCATTCCTGTTTTCAGGGTATCAAGGCGTTTTTGCAGCCAGTCATGGTCAAGGGATAGTGGACAGGCAAGATAGGGCCTGCCGGCAAAGGCGACCAGACCGATGCGGTCATTGGGCCGTTCCTTGATAAACCGGGAAACGACAGCCTTGACCACCTCAAGGCGGCTTACCGGATTTCCATCAAGTGTGAAATCCCTGGCCTCCATGGAGCCGGAAACATCAACGGCCAGCAGGATATCTATACCCGAAGCCTCTATTGTGGTCGTGGTGTTGCCAAACTGCGGCCGGGCCAGGGCAAGAATGAGCAGGGCCAGGCTGAGCAGCCGCAGGAGAAAGGGGATTTTTCCCGGCTTGTCCTTCCTGCTGTCGGCAATAACCCGGGCAATTGAGGTAGATGAAAATAAAAGTGATGGCGCAGGACCTCTTTTGCCGCGTAAAAATGCGATGAGAGGTAACAGGGCAAGAAGCCAGAGAAGCTGAGGATAGGCAAAACGAAAGACATTCATTGCCCCATACCCCCATCCCGGGTTGAATCACTTTGTTGTGTTGAAAGGATGAAATCGCGGACCTGGATATACATCTGCTCCATGTCCTCTTTCTTTAGGGTATATCGGGCAAATTTAACCATATCACAATGGTTTAGCCAATCATTGAGCAGGTCGTCATGGTTAAGCAGCAGTGGGTTGGTTTCAGTATTGTTCCGGGTCAGTTGATGCAGGAATTCCCTGGTCGTCAAGTCAGGCTGGAACAGCAGAAAACGATGACCAATATAGCTGCGTAAAACTTCAGCCATGCCTATGGCAAAGGCTCGTGACTGTGCAGGAGTCATCAGGTTGCGGATAGATTCCAGGTCAAGAAGTGCCATTTCATGGGGTAGTGGTACCGTCTGTTTTCTTTTGTTTTTTTTCAGAAAATAGATAGAAAGGCCAATGACAATCAGTAAGACCAGTCCTCCTCCAAGAAAGTACCACAAGAGAAAAGGATCGGGCAGTTTAATGACATCCTTGATGTCGTGTATTTCCGCCGGCATTACCGGTATGGGGACGGATGACTGTGTCGGCGGCATTGAGGTAATAGAATGCAGTGCCGGCCGGAGCAGAGAGAAAGGATTTGGGAAATGCGGATAGATGTTCATCGGCAGATCCTCCGGCTACGGGTGCGAAAGAAACCGATCAATGGACCGATATAGGAAATGTCCGTTGACAGTTCAAGCAGATCAACCGAGCCCTTTCGCAGGGCTTTTCGTAGCTGTTCATGTTGATCACCGGCAAGGTTTGCATAGGCATCTCTGGTCCACTTGTCTCTGGTGTTGAGCATTACCTGCTCGCCGGTTTCAGCATCCTCCAGGGTTATCCAGCCCACATCGGGAAGCTTGTGCTCACGTGGATCAGTTACCAAAACACCTATGAGATCGTGTCTGCGGCCGGTAATCTGCAGCTTTGGCCGCAAAGTTTCCAGGCTTTCTGCAAAATCACCGGGCAGACAAAAGTCAGAGATCAAAAAGGTGACACATTTCCGTTTGCTCACCCGGTTGACAAAATCGAGGGCATCGCCGATGTCGGTGCCCTTCCCCCTGGGACGGAAAAAGAGAATTTCCCGGATGACCCGCAAAATATGGGACCGTCCTTTCTTGGGAGGGATATAGAGCTCAACAAAATCGGAAAACAGGATCAGGCCGACCTTATCGTTGTTACGAACGGCGGAAAAGGCAAGAACCGAACCCAGTTCTGCCATCATTTCCCGTTTACTTTGTTCCCCGGAGCCAAACTGTCCGGAATTACTGACATCAATGACCAGTAATATGGTCAACTCCCGTTCTTCGGAAAATTTTTTCACATGCGGAACACCGGTCCGGGCCGTGACATTCCAATCAATGGTTCTGATTTCATCTCCGGGTACATATTCACGCACTTCATTAAAATTCATGCCCCGGCCTTTAAAAACCGAATGGTAACTCCCAGCCATGGTATCATCGACCAGGCGACGGGTTCGCACTTCTACCTGGCGAACCTTTTTCAGGATGTTTTTTGTCAGCTGTTGTTCCATGATTGTGGTTATGGAATGTTCGGCACCGAACCAGGCGGCTCAGGGTACGGGCACTGTCGCAAGGATTTGCCGAATAATGTCCTCGCTGCTGATGTCTTCGGCTTCGGCCTCATAACTGATGCGGATTCGGTGTCGAAGGACATCCGGGGCGCAAGCCTTGATATCATCAGGAATGACATAACCACGGCCCTGAAGAAAGGCAATACATTTGGCTGTCACCTTGAGGTTGATAGTCGCTCTGGGTGAGGCACCGGTTTCGATGTATTCCTCCAGGTTCAGATTATAATTTTCCGGTTCCCTGGTGGCAAAAATGAGGGAAACTATATAATCCTTGATTCGGTCGTCAAGATAAATCGTGTCGATAACCTGGCGTGCGGTCAGAATATCCAGTGCAGTTATAATAGGTTGAACCGGCATTGCCGCATCGGTATGGGCAACAGTGTCCAATATCAGACGCTCCTGGTCCCGGTTCGGATAATCGACCACCACTTTGAGCATGAACCGGTCGATCTGGGCCTCGGGCAGGGGATAGGTGCCTTCCTGTTCAATGGGATTCTGGGTGGCCAGCACCAGAAACAGTTCCGGCAGCTTGAAACTTTCTTCGCCGATGGTCACCTGTTTTTCCTGCATAGCCTCAAGCAGTGCCGACTGCACCTTGGAGGGTGCTCTGTTGATTTCATCAGCCAGGATCATGGAGGCAAAGATAGGGCCTTTTTTGACCTCAAAACCGGTTGCCTGCGGATTGTAGATCTCGGTACCGATGATATCGGCAGGCAACATGTCCGGCGTAAATTGAATACGCCTGAAGTCCGTGGAGATTGCGGATGACAGTGTTTTGACGGCCAGGGTCTTGGCCAGGCCGGGCAGACCTTCAAGAAGGATGTGCCCTCCGGCAAGAAGTCCGATAAGGAGTCGGTCCATCAGGTGCTCCTGGCCGATAATTACTTTTCCTATTTCCGATTTGAGCAGGGGCACCCAGGCAGAAGCCTCTTTGACGGATGCATTGATCTCCTGAATAGAAGGGGGAGGAGTTTCTGCGGCTGGTAGCTTATCGGATGCCGGGTTAAAGGATGTTTTGTCCATTGATTGTGCAGGCATGATTTTTCCTTGTATTGATAATATTGTCAGGCTGAGAATCGGAAATAAAAGTATGCATTGTTTTCGGGCAATGATTGGGCAGGTGCTGTCGGGTAAAGAGCGCGAGTCTGAGTAGAAATTATTATCTGCGTAGAAACTATGATAGGTGATGAATGAAAACAGGCAATAGCCTGTGTGTTGTTCGGGATATGTTTTTTATAAAAATACTTGAATACCAGCACGTTCTAACTTTATCAGCAACAAAAATTACGTATTTTTCAAACTTGCAGGGTATTATGAGTCTGCCGGCGGAAAATGTCAAGGTAAGGGTTGTTTGGATAAACAAAAGGACAGGGGATTAGAGGACAGACCTGCCTGGAACAGTTTCTATCCTCCAAGGCCAAGAAATATGCCGATCTGATAAATGCAGACGGCAAGAATAAAGGCAAAACCGGTGTTAAATGCCATGGAAAAGAAGGCCCATTTCCAGGAGCCGGCCTCCCGGGCAATACAGACAATGGTGACAAAACAGGGGGCGTAAAACATGATAAAGGCGAGGAAAGAAAGGGCCACAACCGGATTCCAGCGGGGATCAGCGGTAAGGCGGTCTTTGAGGGTCGAGGTATTATCCGGGTCAACATCTCCAAGAGAATAAGCAGTTCCAAGGGTTGAAATGATGACCTCCTTGGCGGCAAATCCGCCGACCAGAGCAATATTTGTTCGCCAGTCAAATCCGGCAAATCGGCTGATGGACTCAAGGGCAATGCCGATCCTGCCTGCAAAGGAATTACGCAGGTGGGCCTGTGCCTCCTGTTGGCTGATTTCAACCAGGGCAGCCTCCAGATTGCCATGTAAGACCTGGCCGATATCAGTAGTTTTGTCTTCAACAGTGTTTATTTTTTGTTCTCCCTGCAATTGTATCCGTATCTCCTGTCGTTGCCGTTTAAATGTATCGGCCTTGTCCTGGGGGAGCCCGGGATAGGTCATCATGGCCCAGAGCAGGATTGAAATGCCTAAGATAACAGTACCGGCCTTTTTGATATACTGCCAGGTCCGTTCCCAGGTGTGAATAACAAGACCTCTGAGCGTTGGGAATCGATAAGGGGGGAGTTCCATGACAAAGGGGGTGGATTCTCCACGGAGTACTGTCATGCGCAGGAATTTGGCGGCAATCAGGGCCACCAGCCAGGCGGCAAGTGTGGCAAGAAACATGTACCGGGCCTGATGGGCAGAGAAAAAGGCCCCAATCAGCAGGGTCAGGACCGGAAGTTTGGCGCCGCAATTCATAAACGGGACGGTAAGCAGGGTGGCCATTCGTTCTTTGGGTGAGCGCAGGGTCCGGGTGGCCATGACTCCGGGGACAGCGCAACCACCGGCAATACCCCCGGAAACAATAAACGGCATGACCGAAGATCCGTGCAGGCCGAAAAAGTGAAAGATTCGGTCCATCATAAAGGCGACCCGGGCCAGATATCCTGAGTCTTCCAGCACCGCAATACCGAAAAACATGAACATGATAATGGGTACAAAGCCAAGCACTCCTCCCATACCGTCAATAACACCGGAGATGATCATTGATTTCAACGGCCCGTCCGGCAAGAGAGAGTCAATACTGTTTGAGGCAAGGGTGAAAAGGGAGGCCAGCAAATCTACCAGAGTTGTGGAGTAATTAAAGGTAAAGGTGTACAGGCCAAAAAGGATGGCAGCCATGATCAATGGCCCTAAAATTCTATGGGTGACGATTTTATCAATTTTATCCGAAGTGTAGAGCCGATCGCCGACAAATTTTTCCCGGATGACCCCCTGGTGGAGGACAGACTTGATGTATCCATATCGATGATCGGCAATGACCGCTTCCGGGTAGACCTCCATGGTCTGTTGCAGATGGGTGGTCACCGTCTCACAGTTCTGCAGGAGTTCCTCTGTTAGTTCAGGATTTAACTGTTTTGCCTTTTCAAGGATCTGTTCATCATGCTCCAGGAATTTCAGCGCAATCCAGCGGGCAGGATAGTCATCGGTAAGGAGCTTGTTTTTTTCTATCAGGGGAAGCAATGCGGTAATCGTTTGATCAAGATCAGAGCCATAACGAAGAAGTATCGGATGGACAGCGTTGTTTATTGCCGCGGTTTCAAGAATGGCATCAAAAAGTTTATCGATACCTTTACCCGAGCGGGCAACAATGGGGACCACGGGCACGCCGAGAAGCCGGGCAAGTCGGTCCGCGTCGATTTCAATGCCGCGGTTTTCCGCAACGTCAACCATGTTAAGGGCAATAACCATGGGGGCGCCAAGTTCGAGGAATTGACAGCTCAGGTACAGATTTCGTTCGAGATTGGAGGCGTCGACAATATCAACAACAACATCGGGCCGCTGGTTGACGATAAAATCACGGGCAACCAGTTCTTCAACTGAATATGCGGTAAGAGAATAGGTGCCGGGCAGGTCGGTAACTTTGATTTCCCTGCCGTTATGGGTGAGAAATCCTTCCTTTTTTTCTACGGTGACCCCGGGATAATTGCCGACATGCTGGCGTGCTCCGGTCAAGCGATTAAAGAGAGTGGTTTTCCCGGCATTGGGATTGCCTGCAAGGGCGATAGAGAGTGTGGACCTCATTATGCTTCTTCCTGCATGTATATCATCTCGATATGACCTGCTTCACTGCCATGCAGGGTGAGAATCTGTCCTTGCAGTCGAAGTCGAACAGGGTCATAAAGAGGAGCCCTGCTTTCAACCTGAATGATTGTGCCGGTTGTACCCTTTTTCATTGCTCGCAGGGTCATTTGTTTTTTTTTCGGATGGATTAAGTAGAGATAAGAATCATATCATAATACTTAGAACGATTGTAACTGAGAACTGTCGAGCAAGATATCAGGAGGAGGTTTTTGGGACTGACGGACGGGAGGATGCACTACCGCAGCCGGAACATCCGTTGCAGCATGACGGCGTTTTGCCGGACCGTAACGCCTTCACAAGACGTCTTCCGATGAAGAGTGCGGCCAGAATAATTATTATGAGAACAATGAGATTCTGCATAGTTATATTTATTTCAGTAGTATTTAATTTTTTAGGGGCACCTAAGCAAAAGGCAAAAAAAATATATCTATTTTCCTAAACCGTTGTAACAAAAATATTATCAGCGGTCGCCTCATCCAGACTGAGAGTGCCGCCATTGACCTTGATCATGCATTGCCGACCACGACGGGGACAGAGAAGTTCCATTTCCGTTCCAGGCATGACCCCGAGATGTGCCATTTTTGCGCAAATTTTACGACTACCACCTATTTTGCAAACCTTGACACGACCATTTCTACAGGCTTTTGACAGAGGACGGGCATCCACAGGGCAGGGTTGTTCCTGAAGGAAACAGTGACCATTTTTTCCCCGATGACAGTGACAGGATATATCCGGATGGTTTTTAGTCATAGTTTGTTTTTTATCTCTCAATGACACTGCACAAGACATCTGTCTCTATTTTCATGTTTCCTGATGCGATGTTTAGGTACACCAAACAATGATCACTGTCAATAACTTTTGCAAGGAAAAAACAGGTAACTGTTCAGGAGCACCCCATCTTCACTCATTTCGGTCTTCTCGAACAGCACAAGTATGCTTCAAAGACCTGAATAAGTAAATATGTGGCACTCCTGAATAGTTACAAAAACAGGAATATTGAAGAGGGGAGCCGGAAGAGAGAAAAGACTTGTTGGAATTGTCCGGTCCAGGTACATTTGCCAGGCCATCTTTTATCGACATTTCCACAAGTTCAGTATTTTTTTACGTTCATGACCTCTGAAAAATCAAAACAGGACCTTCACTCTGCGCGGGGCAGGGCTGGGGTATCCATTGGGCTTAATCTGGCACTTGCCGTCAGTAAGGGAGTTGCCGGGACGATTTCCGGATCAACGGCCCTGATTGGTGATGCCATCCATTCCGGCACAGATGTACTGGCATCACTGGCTACCTATATCGGTCTCTACGTGGCCGGCCGTGAACATCCATCTTTTCCATACGGCCTGTACAAGGCCGAAACGGTTGCCACTCTCATTACTTCAATTGCCGTTATTGTTGCCGCCTATGAAATTGGCCGGCAGGCGATATTCGGCACTGAGCGGTTGCCGGATGTAGCTGTTGCCTTGCCTGTGGCCGGCGTATCCCTGCTGGTTGCCCTGATATTCGGCCTGTACCAGTTAAAAGAAGGTCGCCGGCTTCATTCACCCGCCCTGCAGGCTGATGCACGGGATTATCTTGCCGATGCTCTGTCCACCGGAATTGTATTTTCAGGGCTTATTGCGACAAAATTTGGATATGCTGTCGATCGCTGGGCTGCGGCCGTTGTTTCTCTCTTTGTCTTTCGAGCCGGCGCCGCTCTTCTGATCACAGCTCTCAAAGATCTGCTTGATGCCTCCATTGACAGGGAGACTGAGCGTAAAATTATTGCAATGGTAGAAAAACATCCACGAATAACAAGGGTGAAACAATGCCTGAGCCGGACTGCGGGAGGGCGCTTTATTATTGATATGGATGTGGCTATGAAAACCCCGTCCCATAAACTTGCTGATCATGTGGCTGACCGGCTTGAAGAGGAGATTCCGCAGAAGTTTCCTCTTGTTGTCATGGCAAGGATTCGGCCCCATTTTTCCTCTGACACAAAGATCCGGCGAATTATACCGGTGGAGCGGCCGGAAGGGAAGTTTTCCAACCATTTTGTCAGGTCACCCTGGTTTCTTGTTGAAACAATCGACACGGAAAAAAAACAGGTAGTCAAACGAAAATTCGTTGAGAATCCATATGTCGGGAAAGAGCGAAAAAAGGGGTTACTGGTGGGTAACTGGTTGCTTTCCCTTAAGCCCGATGAGGTCGTTACTCCGGGAAAACACCAAGGGACTGCGATAGTTTTACTTAAGGAAGCCGGGGTTGATATTCGGTCACCTGAAGAATAACATAAAAATTATTCAGGATTTTTCACCTGGACCTTGAGCCGGAGATGTTTGCGCTGCAGTTCAAAGCAGCAGGCCATAATTCTGTCTCTATCTTCTGACTTTATTCTGTCAAAATGAAGAGCAATCTGGTGTTGGTTGTTTGTAATTTTTCTGTTTCTGACCACATGGGCGACGGCCTTTATCGGTGTGGTGTCACCGGTCGGCAAGACCAGCTCAACCCGAACGAGTTCTCCCTGGTCGATAGGCTCTGTAAATATCGCCAATAAGCCGCTGCCGCTTACATCAATGGTTTCTCCGTTTAACAGCCATTCTTTTTCATTGGCCGGCACGTTTCCGGGCAGGGCCGGACGGGCAACGAGAGGGGCGGTGACATCGACTCGAAAATATTCGCGCAACTGTTCATGATTGATAACTTCACGGGCGATAAGGAGAATAATTTGTCTGTTGATTATCTCTTTGATATCCGCTGTTAAAGAAACGCTTTGCCCTTTTATATCCAGAAGAACCACTGCCTTGCGGTTGCTGTCTATCCCCTGTTCCGGCAGGCTGTCCGGTGTAAATAACAGTGAGAATTCAGGAGGAGTTTCTTCCTGATAGACACAACTGATGCGTTTTTTTTCAGTGGAATCCGTCATGGGCAGGGCAATGCGGACAGCCTTTCCCGTTTGTATCTGTGTGAATATTTCGTCAAGCGTGAGCACGGTTGATTCCTACGGTCAATGATTGTGAAAAAATGCTAAAGGAACACGGGGCATATCACCACTTGTGTTGACGATATAATTCCTCTTCAGCTTTAGTTTGCCACAAGACAAAGAAGAAAAAAAGAGTTTTTTTCTAAGACAGTGGGGACAGGATGCGGGCCCATAGAGGGAATGAATGGTTAATTTGCGGTGTTGATAATCCGTCCCGCCTTTGAGGGTGGAGGAGCATAACCGCCCATTGTTTGCAGTCCATGCCTGATTTTAAACAGTTCCGCCTTGTATCCCGCAAGCCTGGTCTTCAGCTTTGGGGTAATGGATTTGTATTGATCAAGGAGAATGCGGCCCAGTTCCATGCGTTGCTCTATAAGATCACTGTGCTCTGATGCGCTCTCGGCATCCATGATTGCAAGAATTTGTTGATCGGTGTTTTGTATTGTCAAAAACAGCATATCCATATCATCAGCAGCCTTAACGGTTGATTCAAGATCAAGTATCGGCAACCTTTTTTCAATGGCGGTCATTCGATCATGGAGCTGTCTGTGCTGGGCAACCGAGCGTTGCAGCAGTTCGTGCAGGTTTGACATGGCTACATTGCCGCAACAAGAGGTTTATATTCAGGCTTTCCCAGGGGAGCGCCTCCTACAGCAGTAACAGTCGGGTGTCTTTCCTGTTTATCTATTTCAATAGCCTTGGCCCAGGTCCCGCGTAGATCGGCAAGCATTTTTTTTACCTCGGCCACCGGAGCTGGATCATTGTTGAGGTTGGCGTCCATGAGACGCTGCTGCATGTAATTATACAGCCCATCCAGGTTGTCAGCGAGCCCGGCATCCTGACTGCGATCCAGGGTAGCGGCAAACTCTGAAAGAATCGCGTAGGTTTTGTTAATATAATATGATCTCTTGTCCGGCGTGCCATTTTCTATGGCCTTGATGGCCAGAGAGGCAAAACGAACAGCGCCGTCATAAAGCATGAGCATAAGCTGCTCAGGTGAGGCGGTATTAACCTGATTTTCAAGATAATTATTTGTATAGCCGTTCATTTTTTATTCCCGTAATTCATGATGTTTGAAATGGCTGTCATCTGCTGGGTGAGATAAGAAGATTGAGCATTAAAGCCGCTGACTAATTGTTCCATGGCGGTAAATTGTGCGCGCAGTGTTTTTTCCCGCTGGGTAAGACGTGTCTCCATGGTCTCAATACGGTTGTCAATTCGTTTGACATTACTGTTGATACTGGTTTTGCGGCCCTGCAGCATGCCGGTTGTAGAGCTGGTCATGGATTCAAGATAATCCTGAAACTGTTTGGCCAGGCCGTCCTTGCCGTCTTCGCCCGAAAGCAGACTGGTTACACTTTCCAGATTATCTTCAACGGCAGCCGATAACACCTCATCGTTGACGGTCAAGGTCCCGTTCTTCTGGGTCTCGAAACCGAGCTGGGACAGAGTGTCCAGGACACCGGAATTGGAAAAAGGGGTGGTCAGCATATTCTGCAGGTGTCTCTTGATGGAATTGATTCCGGAATCCCCACTTAAAATACCGCCCCCCTCTTCTTCAATCACGGATTGGCCGGTTATAAAGCTGATGACCTCATTGTAACCCTTGGCAAACTCCTCTATGGTGGATTTAATGGCGCTTTTATCAAGAGAAATACTTATATTGGTCGTTTCCCCTGTTTTGGCCTGGACCAGATCCAGAGTAACCCCGGGAATGGCCTCGGTCAGGGTGTTTGAGTCGCCATAGATTTCAATGCCGTCGATAAAGAGATGGGCGCGGGTTGCCTCCTGCGTTGGCGGGTTGGTGGTTCCTCCCGGACCCTCAAATGTGCCCAGGGTATCGGTGCCGGTGCCGCTGTTCAGTCCTGAATCATCAAGGGAAAAATCAGTGGCCACGTTTTCGCCGGTCAGCACCAGCCTGTAAGGATTTTCGGAGCCGTCATTGATGATGGCGGCTTTGACGCCGATATCGGCATCATTTATGGCCTGCATGATCCCTTCAAGCGAGTTGTTCTCATCTGTTATTTCAACAGAGTGACTGGTGGTGCCAACGGTAATGGAGATGGTACCGGTATCAAAGCTGCTGCTTTCTTTACCGGCAAAACCGGCCAGCGAGACGGATTTTTGTACCTGGGCCAGGGATTGCACTTCTACCTGGTAACTGGTACCGGGCATGGCTTCAGAAGAAACGGACGCGTTCAGGTAATCCTCGCTGCTGAGCTTTGCCGAGCGTTTTTGCAGGCTG
>JANTGH010000016.1 GCA_024763055.1 Desulfobulbaceae bacterium | reverse complement strand
CTTCGATCTACTGCGTCGTGTGTCCTGTGGCGATTCTCAACATACTACATGTATAGTTAAGACCCGCCACAGAACACTACTCCTCGGAGTCTACGCTGTGCTCCGCTTACCTGTATATCTGTGTTTTTACTTAGCCATCTTTAAGCATTGTCTGGACTTTTTACGAGTTTATCAATTTTGCTTTTGCTTACAAAAAAATACTATCTCTGTTGCCTATGGATGCCGCCACTTCCCGTACTATTCGCATTGGAAAAACAAATATCGGCCTGATCGGTCTTGATATTGCCCTCAACAAAGCTACAGCAAAAAAACTGGCCAAGGATGAAGCCATGAACTTTCTCTACCAGGCCGTGGAAAAAAAGAATTATATCCCGACAACCATGAAAGAGAAATATAAAATTGCCCTGTTCAAAGAATACACAAAACACCTGCAGGGTGGGGTTGGAGAAGAAGAAACGTTGATTATTCGAATTTTCGGAACGGGATGCGTCAGTTGCAATGGCTTGCAAAAACTTGTCATTGAGGTGCTGGCCGACATGAATATCGGCGCTGATATCGAGCAGATTCATGATCCCGATGAAATCGGACGGGCGGGCATTTTACAGACCCCGGCCTTGATGATAAATAACAGCTTAAAAAGCTCGGGACTTCTACCCACACGAGCCCGGATTGAGGGTTGGATACGGGCAGTGCATGACTGAACTCTTCCCCCATGCAGACATCCAGGCTCCCCTCCGGTGCCCGTCCATCGGGACGCCAGTGCCAGAGTGCCGGATTCCATTGTCGCGGCAATTCTTTTCAGTACAGACAATGGGTCCGAATTCCGCCCGTGGACTCAACAGCATTCTTCCATTTTATAATTTTCTCCATCCAGAGTAATAAAATGAATGCCACTGAGTTTTGGGAGTCCGGCTATCTTCCACGCCTTTTCAGGATTGATAAATTGTTCATTCACACATTTTCCCGGTTGGCGAACAATTTTGCAGACCTGACCAAGAATAGGAAACGCCTTGAATTTTAAATAATAGCTTCGCATGAAAGATATTATTTCCAATTGCTCGCTGGTCAAGGCATCAACTCCTTCCCGTACTGCCAGCGCTTGAGCGACATTTTCATCCCAGTCTTCTTGATTTGCAAGAAAACCATTGCCATCAAGTTCAACCGTTTTCCCGGCACATTCCAAGACAGACATTATCGACCTCACTCTAAAATGTATGTTGCCGAATACTCTCCATCGATATCATTCTTTTCCGACAACAAATTTAAAACACCCTATTATTTTTTTCCCGCAATATACATCCATTTTCTCTATGGAATGCATCAAGGCTGATCCTGCTGTTAAACCGGTTAATACTGTTCACCTTTGATATTTTTAACAAGCTGTGCAATTTCAAGCCCCAGGGAGACACACTGCCTGCCCTCCATGCAACTATCCGCATCCGGTTCTTCGAGATAATGCTTAAGCTCATGGTTCTCTTTTTTTAAGTCAACGGCCCATGCATTTTTTTCTTCATCCCAATCCACCATAACATCAATTTCGCACTGGCCTAATTCCGGGTACATACCTATAATCTTGCTGCAGAGTTCCTGTTTGTCATGCATATTCATTCTCCTGTTTTTTTTCTCTCAAAATCGCCCATAGACTTATTGGGTTCCAACTGATCTTCACGACGGCAGCGTCATGAAAACGGCTATGGTCTGAAAAAATTGCCGGCTGGTTACCAAATGTGACACTTTCAATTCATTTTCAAAAAAAGAACGATAAAAGCGTTAACCTTATCTAATATATAATGCCACAGCGTATGATGGTCAAGGAAATGAATTCACTTACAACCTGTTGCAAGATTCTTTGGCCACACCAATCCGATTGCGAACAATGGTTCAATTTTCGCTCCCTAAAAATTCGCAGTGCAGTAATGCATCGACTCATAAGACAGCCTGTATGGAAAATAAAAAAACAGCCCTTCAGGGGTTAAAAGAGAAGATCATCATGATCTTTTCCCTTTAGCCGATACCTCCTTAGCTCCTTAGTGATAAATCCTACCCAGCCGGAATAATACCTGCTGGTCAATCGACTCTGCCATTTCCCTGACTCTTCCATATTCCAGATTGACATTTCCAGCTTCCTGATTACCTGTATATTTATGTACCATGTTGTGACACAGGCCCACAGTCCAACATAAAAATCCCCCTGACAGTTTCATGGGAAATAAATGGGGAATCGTCTACACGATCAGTGAGGATATTTTTATCATTTTTTATCTTAACAGGAGATGCAACTATGAATTCCACCATTAACTGGCTTACAGAGCTGGAACAGGCTTTAGAGCAATCAAAAAAAGACAATAAACCGATTTTTTTGGACTTCTTTAATCCACAGTGAATAGGCTGCCAACAAATGGATGCAGTTACGTATCCAAATAAAGCTGTAATTTCATTCGTCAATAAGAACGTAATCCCCTTGCGGATTCCCTCTGACCACCAGCCTCTGTCCAGGAAATTTGACATATCATGGACTCCGGCCCTGTTCATTCTTGATCAGGACGGTCACGAACACCATCAAACAGTTGGCTTCTTAAATCCTGAAGAATTGATCTCCTCGTTATTGCTCGGCATTGGTAATATGTATTTCCATAAAAACGCCTTCAAGGAAGCACTTGATCACTATAAAATAATCCTTGCTGATCATGCTGATAGTGATGCAGCCCCTGAGGCTGTTTTTCAGACAGGAGTCAGTCGCTACAAAAGCACCAATGATCCCAAGCCACTTAAAGAGGCCTACGAACAACTGTGCAGGGATTTTCCCGCAAGCACCTGGACAAAGCGAGCCTATCCCTATCGTCTCATCCAGTAGCCTCACAGTGTGTCACCTCAGCAATACTATCATTCTGTCGTTGAGGTGACACTTTGACCGATCCCATGCATTCGCACAGGATCGGGGCAATTCCTTTATTTAGCGACATTGATAAAAATAGAAGTATCTAAAACGGAGACATCCTATGACGCAAAAAAAGACAACAAAAGAATGCCCGGAATGTCATGGCAATAAAAGGATCCCGGGAGCCTGCGTCTGCGACAGTGAATGGCGAGGGACACAGGACGGCGATGACTGGAATGAATGTCAGTGTGAAGCTGAACAAACCTGCCCGACCTGTAAAGGTACAGGAGTTGTTAAAGTCGACCCATAATCGAATTATGGGTATTGATGTTTTGTAGCTGAAAGGAAGTGTTTTTTCGAAAAAAATCTCTAAGATTCCAATTCTGCATGCAACTCCATCCATGCAGATGAGGACCATGGTCTTGTAGGATTGTGTGCAAATTTTCTTCATCGTAACCGACAAGCTTCAATTCTCTCCCACCGGATTTTCAGTAACCCTCAACCTTGCCTGACAGCATAACACTGAAACTCGGTGCGTCGACAGACAACTTCCGGCGTTTCAATACGCCGACAATTCCGGCAACGGATTTGCCATTTACCTGGAGACCCGTTACAATACCACTATAAAATGCTCGAACAAACCGGAATTTTCGTTGACCTTCAGGCCAATACCAGGACTTTATTACATTTTTCCAAAATCGTTAAACGGTCACACCGTTCCATGGAATGAAAAATACCCTTTTGGGTGATTACTGTTTAACTCTATTTTACAATTAGCTCAAAGACCGATAACATGTTCTTTCTACGTGTACGATTTCTGCTTCTCGTCCTGCTGTTCTTCCCCCACTTCACTTGCGCAGGTGGATTAAATAACGAAACAACCCAATCTCCTGGATTCACCACAAAGATCCTTGGCGGCAGCCAGTCAAAGTCAGGTGACTGGCCATGGATGGCAGCCCTTCTTCGCGCAAGTGAACCGAACACCTATTCTGCTCAATACTGCAGCGGTGTACTCATTGACGACACATGGGTCCTGACAGCCGCCCACTGTGCCAGCGGCTTGAGTTCCGGTGACATAGAAGTTGCTGTCGGCATCTTTGACCTCAGTTCTTTTTCGGGCACGAGGATAGGGGTAAAAAGCATACACATTCACAGCCAATACGACACCTCCTATTTCACTAATGATATCGCCCTGCTTGAACTGGAGCAGCCTTCCACGCAACCGCCAATCACTCTGTTTTCCGGTGAGTCAAAAGAGAAAGCTCCGCAGGACTTGTCGGGCAGGATGCTCACGGCCCTGGGTTGGGGGATGGCTGACGGCAGCGGGGGCAGCTGGTATTACCCGGAAAAACTCCGGCAGGTCGACCTGCCAGTGGTTGATGACAGTTACTGTAATAATATCTATCACGTCACGCTCATCACCTCACAGCTTTGCGCAGGATATTTCGAAGGCAAAGATGTCTGCAACGGGGACTCCGGCGGACCGGTGGTTACCCGAATCGACGGAGAATGGGTGCATGCCGGACTTGTTTCCTACGGGAAATCATGTGATGTTTATGACGGCTGGTATGGGGTCTATACCCGCACCTCTGAATTTGTCGATTTTATACAACAATATGTGGTCGATGCACACTTCACCCAGGTCGCACCCAGAGGTCTTCCATGGATGCCGCTGCTCACGCGTCATTGAGCGCTAAAAATCGCCGAAAAAATTTCAAAGATCAAACAACCTGCGCCCTTTTACAGATCAAGCAATGCATGCACGGCATGAAAAGAGGCTTCAAGAAAAGGTGCGGCCTTGCTGCTGCGGGAAAATCCGCCTGCCCCGGTCTGGCAGTACCTGATATAACGTTCTACCTGTGCGCTATGGGTTGGCCGCTTTTTCAACACGGCCAGCGCCGACAGGCTGTAATCGCAGTATTCAATGTAAGAGGTTGTGCCTGGAAAAAAACCAAACCCCCCGTCGCAATTCTGGCATTCTCTCAGCCAGTCGACAATCTCACCGGCCCGTGATCGGGCGATTTCTGGAAAGGAGAGAACAAAATAATAAACATCCCTACAGGTACAAGCAGAAAGATCCAACTCTTTGACCTGAATTCCTGTTTTTTTCCCCGAGGTAAGCCTGCCCAGATAGTAATAATTTTCATAGCTGACCATCTTTGCCGCACTGATATCCTCACAATGATCCACATAGGTTGATTTGTCTTCTGAAATATACCTGCCGATCTCCACTAAAAAAAAGCGGATTCGCAGCGGCAGACTTTTTCTAATGGACTCATGCTCCTTAATGAAAGCAAGCAGTTTTTCTTTGTCTAATCGGGAAAAAAGATCTAAACCAGGCCCAAGAGATCCCAACGCGGACAAAATGCCCAGGGCGTAGAATGTATCGGCAACGGTTGAGGGCAGGCTCGGACAGGGTGCAAAACAACCATCCTCTTTTTGCCGCTGCAGGACAAAGGATATCAACGGCTCAAGATTTATCCTCTCTAAGCCGATCATGAAATCACCATAATCAACCCGGCAGGAACCGGATAATTTGTATTTTTATGTAGAGGTCTACACTATCCATTCCCTGAAAATCACATCATCAAGCAGAGGTATTGCCCTTAGTACCTCCTGAGAACCGTCCCGCTCAAGGAGAACATCTCCCGGTGGCAGTGCGCCATTTATTTTTCGGCCGTAACGCACAATAAGGCCACCGATCCGGTTGAGTGTCACTGTTTCGTCAACATCCCTGTTTACCAGAACAGCTGCCCGGCGTAACAAGCCGGTGGGTCCGGGACGCTCGGGCATATACAAGAGCCAGTCATCCGGCCCCGCTAAGGAGCAGAGCAGGTCATTTTCCTGTTCATTGCGGCCAAGGATCAGCCAATGACCGCCGGGAAGACGGAACTGCCTTCCCACGAGAAGCAACCGGAAATCATTGGCCTGGAACTGTTCCTGCCTAAGAGCAAACAACCCCGCATAAAAACGCTCTATACGTGAGGCCAGGTTTGGATCGGTAAGCACACAGCCGCCGGCAGGCGCAGGGAACTCTTTTATGCCTAACTTACCGGCCAATTCGATCTGCGGCCTGCGTCCCCTACCGGAAAAACCGAACAGCCGGTCCCGGTCAATCCAGCCAGCACGCTCAGGCAGGGTCGGATTTAATCGCCTGGCACAAAGCGGCCGAAGAAGAATGTCCTCACAACCGGCATCGCGCTCAATGACCCTGAGCGTATCCCGACGCTGGGACATGGGCCGCTGACCAAGAACCTCGCCGGTTACAAGAAAAGAGGCCTGATATCGCTCAAGGAGCTGCCGGGCCTTTTTCAACATAAGAATCTTACAGTCAATACAGGGGTTGAAATTCTTGCCAAAACCATGTGCCGGATTCCTCAGCAGATCAATATAGCCCTCGCTGAGATCAATCAATTCGACATCAATGTCGTATTTTTGTCGAATTTCCCTTTGATATTTCTCCTGATCCGCCAAAAGATGATGATCAAAAAAAGGAGTAACAAATTTCAATCCTTTGACCAGGATTCCCTGGTCCGCAACCACTCGACAGGCGAGAATGGAATCCAGGCCACCGGAAAAAAGTCCAAGCGCCACCGTCGTACTCACCCGTCCAGCCCACCCTGTTTTTCTGCCAGTTCACGTGCCAGGGCAAGGGTCTGTTTGCTTGGATCCTCGCCGCCAAGCATCCGGGCCAACTCGCACACCCGCTCTTCCTGATTCAAAAGCCGGATAGAAGTCGCTGTTCGACCATCTTCCACTGATTTTTCTACCAGAAAATGGGTATCAGCATAGGCGGCAATCTGTGACAGATGGGTTATACACAGAACCTGGTGATGTGCGGCCAGCTCACGGATCTTGGAGGCAACGGCCTCAGCTGCCTGACCGCCGATCCCGGCATCAACCTCATCAAATATGACCGTATCCACTTGGTCACGACGGGCAAGAATACACTTCATGGCCAGCATGAGCCGGGAAAGCTCGCCCCCGGAAACAACCTTAGCCAAGGGTTTGGCCGGCTCGCCGGGATTGGCGGAAAAAAGAAACTCCACCTGGTCCCGGCCACTGGCCTGTATTCCATCCAGACCCATGCCATCAGGGTATCGCAGGGAAACATCAAATACAGCCTGGGAGAAATGAAGAGATACCAGTTCCGCTTCCATGACAGCTTTGAGTTTTGCCGCCGCATCGCGTCTATTCTCGGTCAACTCCGTGGCCTTGAGCAGGGCCTCTGTGCTGATTTCCTCCAGGGCCAGTTCCAGCTCCTCGATATCCTCTTCAAGTACGGCAAGCCCCTCAAGTTCCTCCTCGGCCAGCCTGGCATGAGTCAGGACATCATCAAGGCTCTGTCCATATTTTCGCTGCAACCCTTTAAGTTGGGCTAAACGGTGGGAAATTTCCTCCATACGGGAGGTATCCATGGGCAGCCCATCACGATAACGTCGCAACGCGCTCTCCAAATCTTCAATTTCATAACAACTGGAAATAATCCGCTCGGAAAGCTCAGAAACTTCAGGATCCAATTCTCCAGCCTGTTCCATATTCTTCCTGATGGCCGTCAGGTGCTCGATAACTTTGCTCTGGAGCAACTGATAACTGTCGCGGGCAAGAAAGGACAGGGTTGACGCTGCCTTCAAGAGGTCCCGCTCCCGGGCAAGGCTATCATCCTCACCGGAAATCGGTGCGACTTCCTGAATCTCTTTAAGCTGATAACCCAGAAAATCCCGGCGCTGTTCCTTGTCTTGTTCCTTCTCCTGCAACTCACGCAGTCTACCGGACAACTGTTGCCACTTTCTAAACAGCTCACTGAACTCAAGCCGCTGCGGCCAGAGTTCGCCGTAGGAATCGAGAAAATCGAGATGTTTTCTCGCCTGCAGAAGCTGTTGGTGATCATGCTGGCTGGCAATGTTGACCAGGTTCTCTGCCAGTTCGGCAGCCAGTCGGCTGGTCACCGCCCGGTCATTAATAAAAAGCCGACTCCGGCCTTTCCGATTCAACGTCCGCCGCACCAGGCATTCATCACCTGATTCCAGTCCATGCTCCCGTAAAAATGCCCGGACATCCTCATGCTGGTCACCAAAAACAAAGAAAGCCTCGACCTCTGCCTTGGCGCAATCACTCCTGACCCAGGAGGAGGAACCGCGCCCCCCGGTCAGCAGATGAATAGCCTGCAGGATTATTGACTTCCCGGCGCCGGTTTCCCCGGTAAATACCACTAAGCCATTATTCTGATCCGGCAATTCAAGGTCCAACGATTTAAGTAGAGCCAGATTTTTTATCCGTAATTCTTGCAGCATAAATTTATTTTTCAGCGTTTTTAAGAGACAACTCGGCTGCTTTTACCGCCATTTTCAAGACATTCTCCTTGACGGCAGCAATTACAAAATATATCCTGCCAATTATCCATGGCCTACATTGAGACATAAATATTTTTTTACCCTTGGAGAATTGCATGGAGGAAATCCGGCAGCTCAGCGCCAGCCTGGAAGACTATATAGAAGCCATTTACCATATCATTACCGAAAAACAAGTCGCCAGGGGCAAGGACATTACCGCCCGTCTCGGCGTCAGTGGTGCCTCGGTCACGGAAGCTCTGCGATCGCTTTCAAAAAAAGGACTCATCAACTACGCCCCTTACGAAGTCATCACCCTGACTGATGCCGGACGGATCACGGCCGAAGATGTAATCAGACGACACAATGCTCTCAAACAGTTTTTTATCGAGGTTCTTGCCATCGATGATGCAATCGCTGAACAGGGCGCCTGCAAAATTGAGCATACGGCCCCACCTGAGGTTATTGCCCGGATGGTTAATTTCATCAAATTTCTTGAACAATGCCCGAGGGGAGGGAAAGAATTGATCCAGGGCTTTTCAGACTTCTGTGAAAAAGGCCAGACCCGCCTTGACTGCGGAGACTGCGTTTCTCAATGTTTGAAAAACACCTCCAAAGACAGCAGGCAAAAAAAACAACTCACGCCCTGATCAAAGCGACAATCTCACCCTCATTCGGAAACCGGCCCGTCTGCTTTTTGGAAAAGATACTCTTTCCATCCACAATTACCTCATATACACCGCCGCTTCCTGCGATCAACTCGACATCGATATCTCTACCGAAAGCCGCGTACAATTCGTTCTCCAACCTGGAGGCACGAGGTTTATAATTTCACTTTGTGCAGTATTCAACACTAACCTTCATGCAATCACCTGAAATATAGTATAATAGTAGCAAATAAAACGTACTGTTTCAAAATATCCAAAAAATACAGGGTTGTGACGAAATAAACCTTACACTATTACGCAGGATTTTTGTCCGTAATCAAGGCGCGTAAACAGATGCATAGCATGTTTATGTAACTGTTTGCGAACGCAGAGTATGGAAAAAAGACAAGCAAGATGTAAAGGTTATCGATGAACAAGCCCATAAAATGCCTATTATTATAGCATATCAAAAAATCCATGCAAAGGGGCTGAAAATATTAGCCCCAGGTAGTGCTCATCGGTTTTTCTTTTCAAGATCGACGTGATCCGGGTATGATAAAAAAAATGGTTTGTACATTAAAAATAATAACCAGGGAACAACAGTAAACACCAATGCCTGTTTATGAATACACTGCACTCAATCCAGCCGGGAAAAAACTCAAAGGTATAGTGAATGCCGACTCCCGGACTGCCGCTCGACAACAAATCCGGCAGGCGGGAAATTATCCGGTCGATATCAAGGAAACGGTACCGAGGGCAAAGGCAGGTAGAGGAAAAGGGTTCCAGCTTCCCCAGCTTGGTAAACGCATCAAACAGCAGGAAGTGCACCTCGCCACCCGGCAGCTTGCTACTCTGCTCGGGGCGGGCATCCCACTGGTTCCCTCCCTTAACGGCCTGATTGAGCAGACGACCAACCCCGCCTTTCGAACCATCATTGCCCAGATAAAAGACGGCGTCAACGAGGGAAATTCTCTCACTGCCGCGCTCTCCGAACATCCCCGTCTCTTTTCAAGAATTTATATCAACATGGTGCAGGCAGGTGAGGCCTCCGGCTCACTTGATGTCGTCCTTGAACGACTTGCGGAATTCGGTGAGAATCAACAGGCCCTGAAATCACGAATTACGGCAGCCCTGATTTATCCTATTTTCATGGCCCTGGTCGGTATCGGAGTTCTGTTCATGTTAATCACCTTTATCGTGCCAAGCATCACCAAGGTCTTTGAAGGAACCAGGCAGGCCCTTCCCCTGCCGACGATTTTTCTTATCAACTTAAGTAACCTGCTGGCAAACTACTGGTGGCTGGTTCTCCTGTTGATTATCGGCATAGTGTTCGGGGTACGATATGCACTCAACCGGCCGACCGGCCGCCGATTCTGGGATCGAATGAAACTCACCCTGCCGGGGTTGAGTGATGTCAACATCAAAATTGCCTCAGCCCGGTTCAGCAGGACTCTTTCCAGCCTGCTCCATGCGGGCGTCCCCCTGTTTACTTCGCTTGGTATTGTAAAAAACATCCTTAACAATACTCTGTTGGCTGAAGTTATCGAAGATGCAGCCATCGAGCTGGAAAAAGGGAAAAGTCTGTCCCATATTCTAAGGGGAAGCAAATGGTTTACCCCCATGCTTGTACAAATGATTGCGGTAGGTGAGCAGAGCGGCGCTCTGGAAAAAATGCTGGATAAGGCCGCGACAAGCTATGAAAAGGAAATAGAGGCGAAGATTCTTGCTCTTACATCGATGATTGAGCCGGTCATGATCCTGACCATGGGTCTGGTGGTGGCATTTATCGTCATTTCCATCCTTCTGCCTATCTTTGAAATGAACCAGCTGATCAGGTAACCCGAAAAACTTCTTCCAAGGTGGTCAAACCGGCCAATACCTTGCGCAGACCATCCTGCCGAAGGGTGCGCATGCCCATGGCCAGTGAGGAAAGTGCCTGCCGCTTCAGCTGGCCGGCATCGGAGGTGGTCAGGATCAGGCTTTTCAAGGTATCATTTAAAACCATCAATTCAAAAAGGGCGATCCTCCCTTTATAACCGGTGCCCATACATTCCGGACATCCATGCCCATGGTAGAGCACCCGGTCACCGAACTTGATCGGAGAAAGACCGACCCTCGCCAGATACTCCTGGTCCGGTTTATACGAGTCCCGGCAATGAGGACATATTTTTCGAACCAGTCGCTGGGCAAGAATGGCATTTACCGAAGAGGAAACCAGGAACGGCTCCAAACCCATATCGATAAGGCGGGTAACCGCAGAAGCAGAGTCGTTGGTATGTAGAGTCGAGAAGACAAGGTGACCTGTCAGAGCCGATTGAATAGCGATCTCAGCGGTTTCCAGATCACGAATCTCACCCACCAGGATGATGTCCGGATCCTGACGGACTATGGTGCGCAGGCCGCTGGCAAAGCTGAGTCCGATCTTGGTGTTGACCTGCATCTGGCTGATGCCGTTGATCTGGTACTCTATGGGGTCTTCAACGGTAATGATATTAATCCCAGGCTGATTGAGAATGGACAGCGCTGAATAAAGAGTGGTAGTCTTGCCGCTGCCGGTGGGGCCGGTGACCAGGATAATGCCGTACGGTGCCTTAATCAACTGCATAAACCGGGAAAGATCAGTCTTGACCATACCCAGGCTTTCCAGGGAGAGCAATACGCTTGATTTATCCAGCAAACGCATGACCACCCGCTCGCCAAAGGCCGTGGGCAGAGTAGATACCCTGAGATCTATGTTTTTGTCGGCTATCCGGATTTCGATCCGTCCGTCCTGAGGCAGCCTTTTCTCGGCGATGTCCATCTTGGCCATGATCTTGATTCGTGAGATCAGCTTGGACTGGACATGTTTGGGCGGCGAATACATATCATAGAGAATACCGTCCACCCGCTTGCGGATCTTGACCCTGTCTTTATACGACTCGATATGAATGTCACTTGCATTGTCACGGACGGCCTGAGAAAGAACCAGGTTGACCAGCTTGATAACAGGAGCATCACTGGTATCATCAAGCAGATCCGCTGTTTCCTCGATCTCCGACAGAATGCTTTCGGGATCTTCTTCATCAATATCCTGCAGGACCTGGTCGGCCGCATCGCTGCTTCCCGAGTCATACGCGGTGTTAATGGCCACATAGATCTCTTCCTGCGGCGCAAGAACAGTGAGCGCCCCTTCCCAGTGCAGAATGCGCATAAGATCGTCAAGCTGCTGAAAATAATGGGGTTCTGCCATTGCTATATAACATTCATCCGGTGTGGCCACCGGCATCATCATATACTTTTTCAAAAAACCTATGGGGACCCGGTCAATAAAAAATGGATCAGGTTCAGCGGGCAGCGTGGAACGTAGCTCCAGGCCCGACTGGACTGACCGGGAACGGAGAAGGTTTTCTTCGCTGATTATCTTCTGCTGCACCAGCATCTCACCGAGACGTCGGCCATTATCGGGCTGGGTGGACAGAGCTTCTTCAATACTCGCCGGGTCGACCCCGAACCGTTCGACAAGAATTTCACCAAGCTGCTTCATAGAGAGGGATATTATTCTTTTATCGGTTTCTTCTTATTATTGAGCTGGTCCAGATTCTCTTTGGCCAGCTTTTTTAATGATTTTATTGCAGCTGCGCCACCGATAACCTGATCCGTTGCTTCAAGCCGCAACACCTTTTCATACATTTTCCCAGCCCGCTCGACATCACCCTGCCGCTCACAGGCAACCCCGAAATTAACTAAGGCATAGGGGTTTTTCGGATCAATTTTCAAGGCCTCTTCAAAATACTGTTTTGCCTTGTCGTACTCTTCTTTCTGAAGTTTGGCAAAACCAAGATTCGTTAACTCCTCGGAATGCTTTGGATTTGGAGTCGGGTTAAACTGCCAGTCAGGAATAGCGCTGGAGCCCTTTTTAACATCCTCCATGATATCGCGTTTTTTATAATAAATAGAGGCCAGTTCCGCCGGATTATCAACAATCTTCGGTGTAATAAAGATGTAGAGATTTGTCTTGTTATGAAAAGTGGTCCTGGTCTTAAACAGCCAACCAAGAAGAGGGATATCCCCAAGCAACGGAACCTTAAATTCACTCGAAGAAGAATCCTGACCGATTATACCTCCAATGACCACGGTCTCGTTATTGTGGACGACCACAGTGGTTTCAGCCCTCCGCTTGAAGGTGGTCGGGGTTCCGCTGACATCATTTGGATTTTTAAGTTTTATCACCTCGGCCATAATCTCAAGCCTGAGTACATCAAAATGATTAACCTGCGGGGTAATTTCCAGGGTGGTCGCCACATCCTTGTACTCATAATTGGTGTAATCCTGCTGGGCGGTGGTGGTATTCTGGCTGGTAATATAGGGAACATTTTCACCGACCACGATGGAGGCTTTCTTGTTATCGGTGGTTAAAATCTGGGGCGTAGCAACGATATTAATATCGGAATCATTTCGAAAAGCCTTAAGTACGGCCCCCAGGTCTGGAAACACGACATTACCTATTTTAATTCCCTGCTTCAGGACGCCGAAGGTGAAACCGCCCGGAAGTACAGGTGGCGTTTCCTTTAGACCGTTCAACACGTCATAGGGTCGGGCAGGATTACCGCTGAAGCCGGCCGCCACCTTGCCGGTACCGTCATCAAAATCCCCGGCCCCGCCCCACTGCACCCCAAGCTCAAAGGACTTATCCGCCGAAATTTCCATGATAAGAGCCTCAAGATAAACCATGCGCCTCGGGATATCGAGTTTCTTGATTACATCTTCAAGGACCATGTATTCCTCACGCGGGGCGGTAATAATGAGTGCGTTGGTTTCGGCATCAGCCATGACCCTCACACGATCCGAAATTGCGGGTGCCTTGGTGCGGACTTTTTTTGCCCCGGCCTGTTTCTCCGGAAGGTTGGTCAGCACCTTAACCATTTCCTCGGCATCGGCATTCTGCAGATAGTAGACATGGATATTCCCCTCGCCTCTCTGGATCTCCGTATCAAGCTTGCCAAGCAGGTTCCGAATCTTCTGGACCTGTGCCTTTGGAGCAAAAACGATCAATGAATTGGTCCGCTCATAGGGGATAATCCTGATGGATTGTCGACGTGCTCCTTTTTTGATCGCCTTTTGAAAAAGCGAGCTGATTGATTTGGAGACTGCTACCGCAGACGCGTATTTCAAGGGTAAAATAATAAGTTCTTCCCCAATGGAAGGCACGTCAATTGCCTTGATGATCTCTTGGAGCCGTTGAATGTTTGACTGTACATCCGTGATAATCAACATGCCCGACTCCGGGTGGGAAATGACTACACTGGTCTTGGAAACCAGGGGAGCCAGTATTTTCTTCACCTCGTTCGGATTGGCATGAGTAAGCTCCAGGATCTGGGTTACGACCTTGTCTTCCGAATACTGTACGCCGGGTTTGCGGATGGTGGCAATGGATTTGGAACGCGCCTGGACTGCCGGAACAATTTTTATGATTGAACCCGCGGGAACCGTTGTAAAGCCATTAACCTCCAAAACCGATTCAAAAACCTTGTAGGCGTCTTCCTCGGATATCCTGGTCGGGGAAATAATAGTCACCTTACCTTTGACAGCCCGGTCAACGACAAAGTTCTTCTTTGTCAGCTCACTGATATATTTGATAAACAGATTGATATCCACATCGTTAAAATCAATAGTTACATAACGCTGGGATGACGAAACCTTCGGCTGAACAGTGCCGGGCCGGGCACCATATAACGGCCCGGCAAAAAGTGGCCCGATAAAAAAACACAGCAGGACAATATGTAATTTTATAAGCGTATTACGCACATTCCTTACCCCGATAACAGTCTTATTTCTCATTAATGTGTTCACACCGGAAATTCATAGTAGCCCGATTATTGGATGAGGTCTCCCGCCTTTAGATCAGGACTTTCAGGGGATTCTTCCCCTTGCAGCTCTTCTTCCGTGACGGGTTGCTCCGGTCCCTCTGATTCAGGCGCTCGGGCACTCCTTGTCTGCCTGAAATTGATACGGCGATGCGGAACAACCGCCGGCGGCACCCTGTCACCGGTTCTTGAAAAAGACGTCCTTGAACGACGAGCACTGGCGGAAGACGGCTCGGGAATAAATCCGGACGATCCGCCGCCATTGCCTCCACCCTTACGCTCTTTAATCATTAAAAACTGTTTGCTGCCATTCAGTTCAAGAATTACCCTGCCCCGTTCAATGGCCGTAATTATGGCCCCTTGAACGGCATCTCCTACCTGATAGAGGTCCTGTTTTTTTTCTTTTTCATCAACAATTATTGCCCGGGCATCCCGTTCACTCCCGCTCACTGTCCCCTGCAGCACCAATTTCAAGGTTGTTTTTTCCGGCTCTTTTTCTTTCGGCACCTGTTTTTCCGGCTTCGCCGCTTGTTCAGGTACTGCCTCAAAAATGTTCCGAGCGACAATGACCTGAAAATCATCTCCATTATGAGCAGGTTGCGTCGTTGGTTTTTGAACCGATTCCTTTCGAGGAACCTGCTTTGAGGCAGCCGATTCAGGAGGCGAGGATGCTTCGACCAATAACCGTTTTTCCAGACGAGCATACCACAGATGCACACCGGCATACACCAGGATAAAAAGCAGAAAAAGTTTTAAGACTATACGAATCACAGTCACCTCTTACTTCCCTGCAGCCGTTTAAGCGCCTGGGATAATCCGCCCTTAAACTGAATGCCCGGCTCACCGGCAGTGCCGCTGATGGTAAAAGGGAGACCACCATCTTGAAGAAAGGTATGCACAACCCGGGCCATCTGCTTATCCCCAGCCCCGGCAAAGAGTTCAGGCCGGGGAATAATACTGCCGGAAAGCCGCAGGCCGGCTGCTTGAAGATTTTCACCGGTCGTAACCTGACCACCAAAGGTTGCGGACATCTTTGTTGATACAAGTTTTCCCTGCTCAAACACCCATTGTCCATTCCGGTACTTGAAATTCGATTCAATTCTCGTATAGGGCAGTTGCTCAAGTCCCAGTACTGGTTTTTTTAACTGCAGCGTTCCTCCGGCAATGCTCAAATTGCCCTTAAGTTCCATTTTTCCGGACCGTTTCCATGTTCCCTGCCCGGAAAAGTTCCCCGCAGCTGTTCCATCCAACTTCCGCTGCAAACGCTGTTGCACCGTCTTTAATTGCTCAAGTTGCAAGCCATTACCCTTGCCTTGATATTCAAATTGTCGAAAACTCGTTGAGGAAACAACCCGGCCGGCAACAGTGCCCCCGAGTATATACAATTTGTATTTAACAAGTTTTCTTTTTCCAAAAAAACGAACTGGATTCGAAACAAGGTCAAGTTGTTTCGCCTCAACTATCGGAGTCTTCTCACGATAACGGGTTACGGTAATACCCGTAAGCTCTACTCGTCCCGGCAATACAGGCTTAAGCGATCTAATTTTCCAGACATAATGAGGATACCGGGCATTCAGTTGCTGCTCAAGCCAGCTTTTCACCGTATCCGTCGGAAACAGCAGCCAGAGCAGACAGACCAGAACCACCAGAGTATACAACAGGTAGCCGATTGATGATAAAAGCCAACGCATCATCTTACCGCTCATAACCCTGTTGCCGGGCAAACATTATTTCTCTCCCTGCCGGTCAATGCTGATGACCTGGATGATAACATCAAGCGTTCCCTTTACCTTTTTATTCTCCTGAATAGATATTCGTTTTACAGCAACAACATTTTCAGGTGACTCAATATGCTCAAGAAAGGCAACAAGCTGTTTTAAACCGAGAGTCTGTATCTTCATTTCAACCAGCACCTGCTTGAGCATCCCTTCGCCTGTTACGGATGATGGTTTCATATAGGCGATATGGTCTTTGATCATGTTCTGCGTCGCCATCTTCTCAAGAAAGGAAAACAAACTGAATCCTGCAGTCCTCTTGCTCAATTGTTTCTCCAGGCTGTTGCTCTTTTCATGCAGCTGGTCGTATTGCTGTTGCATGGCCTGCATTTCCTGTACTTCCCGAGCTCTTGTTGTGATCGTTTTTTCAAGCCGTTTTCGTTTGTCAAGAAGAGGAAAAAGCACAAGCTGCACAACGGCAAAAACCAAAAGCAAGATGCCGCCGATCATCAAGGCCGATCTATCCCGTCTTGAAAGTGTCATCAGGATGTCTCACCAAGCTGAAGACGAATTTCAAAACGAATGGCACCTTTTTTCTTGTCCGCTGCCGCCGAAACAATTTTGACCTCCACATAACGAGACGAGGCGGCAAGTTTATTTTTTATAACATCCACATTATTAAACGCATCCGTTGTTCCCTTCATTTGCACGGACTCCTTATCAATAACCAGACGGGAAACATGAAGAGAAAGGTCTTTTGGGATACGCTCGGAAATATCAGCAAGAATTTTAAGCACCCGCTTTTCACCAGAAAATAAGGGCAAAGAAACTTCTGAGCCCTGCACTTCCCTGAGCTTTGACTGCATCTGCAGATAGGGACGGTCAACCCTGTTCACTCCGGGAAATGTCTGTTTGTAGATGGCTGTCATTTTCCCATGCAGACTAAGGGCACGGGCATCAAGGTTGCGGTAACTGTTCCATAACAACCCGAAACCGATGACAACAATCAGACCAAAAACTGCGGCGGCAGTGAGTAAGGATCGTCTGGAAAAAAAACGAATCGGATTAGGCGCGAACTCTCCCTTAAGAAAATTCAGGCCGACGGATTTTTTCTTTTTCCGTAAACCACTTTCGGCAAGAGCGAGAGCGGCAGCATACAGACAAAAATTCCATTGTTTTTGTACCGATTCCGAAAGCCGGAGCCCGGAAATATTAGGCTGTGTCCCGGCCATCTTCACCGGCAGATCAAGTTCATGAGCAATCAATGATTCCCATAATCCCCTGCCGTTAATACAGCCAGATAAAACGACCTGTCTTGGCTGCATGGATTCGCCGCCCTCCTGCAGAAAATAATACAGACTGTTCCGTATAAGCACACAGGCGTCATCCATGCATTTTTTCGCTATTTTCCGATCAACCGCAAGCAGAATCTCTTTTTGATCTGCAAGGGGCTGAGTGAATACCTGCTGCTGATAGGTTATCCAGCGCATAAAAACAATTCGGCCATCAGCCCATAAGGCCATACACATTCCGTGAGGATCGGCATGTAGAAACAAGGTCGGCTGTTTTTCTTCATTTTCCCGCATATAACCACGAACAAGGGCATCAAGCGAAAGGGTAACAGCCCGGACAGGAGAGCCTCCCTCATCAAGGGCGGAAATCAGGTCACGGAGAACAATCTTATCCACCGCTGCGATGAGAACACGACTGCCTCCATCCTGACTCCCGGTGACCGTAAAATCGATAACCTGTCGATCCACAGGTACAGGGAGTTGCTCCTCAAGCTCCAGCGGCAGTACCTGTCTCATTTTTTTTTGATCACTGAAGGGCAGGGTCAGATTGCGGACACTTAAAATAGACAGCGGCAGTCCCAGGATACATCCATCTGAGGGAGAGTCAATCGCGCCAAGCAGTTCGGGCACGGCAACGGCAAGCTGTTCAATGCCATCGACCTTGAGAGAGGCACAGGAATGAACAATTCGTTCCGGGCCGAGTTGTTCCACAACAACGGCACAAAGCAAATCTTCCTGGAGGTCAATGCCGAGCATACGGGTCGCCATAGTTAATTAACCAGTGGGAATAGAGAGGGTCTTCGAATAAACCAGCAGGCTGGACCGATTTTTCAGGTCACAGCCACAACAAACGATGAAAATAACACGAAACGGCATCACTTCCGGGGTTATTTTCAGATAAATCATTTTTCTTTCCAACTCAGCAAATCCTGCTCTCGGGTCTTCGGATCCCGGTAGAGGAAACCTTCACCCGTTTGCTGAAATCCATTGTTCTCTATTGTTATTTTTAAGAAAAAATAAGAACTTACCGTAGTTATCATTTCTTTGTCAAAGACGAGATCACCGGGGAAATCGCCGGCCTGCCGATACCATTGTGGATTTTCAAGTGCATTCAGATTGTCCTTCTCCTCTCTGAATTCAACCAGCTGTCCGGCCATCTCATCGTTCATTCCTGGTGCCAGTGCCTGCAGAATAAGGGGAAGTGCAGTATTTATATTTATCTTGCCATCTTGACCATAAATTGTCAAATAGTCAATAATTCCCTCATGTTCTTTGTCACCATACACGATCTTCCGGCTAAAGCCCTTGACAAGCAATAGCTCCTCCGGATAGCGCAATGGACCATTTCGGCAAATATATGGATTTTTCAACGATTGATAATATCCGGTTTCCGCCCCGTGATCCCGCGCCAGATCATCGTTGTCCAACCAGTCGCTCAAGGCATCAATCAAGGCGATCGCCTCGTCTTCTCCTTCAACGGCAAATTTGCCGGAAAGAAGAAAACGTTTCCAGAGTTCCCGTTGCTGCTTTTCCGGATCGCCCTGTTTTTTCCCGCCTTCCCTCCGGCCTCTCAAGCGATCTTTTTGCAGTTTCTTTTTTTCCTCATCACTCAGCACCAGCCTGTTGACCTGAATTCTGCCGGACATGTCTCGCACGGTAATGGATACCTTATCACCTGCAAAGAGTTTGTTAACTATTTTCATATCCAAGGTATTCCAGCCATCAAGCAGGGTATCAAACTTTTGTTTTTGCTGATCCCCATACAGTGAGGCACGAACGAGGCTGAGCCCGGACAATACGGCCGCATGCAACCTAACTGTTTCTTTCTGGCCGGTTGATGCCTGTATCTGCCAGTTGACGCTGGTCGCCAGTCCGACGGTAATGGCAGCCAGGAAGCTGATGGCGGCCAGGGTCATCAGTAATGCCATCCCCGACGCATCACCGAGCTTTGTTTTTATTTGCCTGCACCGACAGCTGATATTTTTTCCTGACAGCCTCATCATTTTCTTAACGGTAGAAGGGCTACCCGGCCTCTCCTGGAAATCTGTAACGATTTCAACACTCCAGTAATAAATTATTTTGTCTTGGCAACAATCATACCCACAGGAATGCGGACACTGGTCTGAAAGGTGAGAGTCGTTTCCTGTTCACGATCCAACCAGAATTCCAAAATGCAGGTGACCGCGGACGGCAGCCGATGTTTGCGTTTCTTTTCATCAATACCCGCATCAGAATCAACTCTGGTATCCCAGGAATCGTGTTCTTCCCCTTGGGCGTCAAAATAGGATAACTTCACCGTTCGCAAATGATTGCTGAGTAAAAATCCACTCTTATCCTTTCCATCCCCCTCTTCTTGTTTCTCCTGTGGCACAGACAATCGATCACTGCGCAACAGGGCCATTTGCCCGCCGTCCTCAGGATCCGGCACCAGATAATATTCAATTTGTCCCATGCCCTCCCGGCCATACTCAGGGTCAAACACAAGATGGGCCATGGAACCGAAACGAACAAGGAGCTGTTCCTGGTCCGAAGTATCCGTCGACCGACCGATAAACTCAACACCATCGGTCAAAATCGCAGCTTCAAAATCTTCACTGATCCGCTCCATGGCAACCTGAGCCCTGTAATAGAGATCTCCCTGATCGCGGGTAGCCTCCACAACCTTTAACGATCCGGAAAGCGCCAGTGTCACCATGCTCACCACCATGGCCAGGATAAGCGTTGCCAGCATGACCTCCATCAGAGTAAATCCCCGGCTTGTAATGTAGGGCAACCGACAACAATGGAGATTTTTTCCCAAATCAGTCGGCTGGTTTTCCACCTGAGTGTTTACAGTCATGATCATGTTCCAGGCACCGGTTTAACAGGAGCCATTATGATTTCCCGAACAGCAAAACTCTCTTCGTTTTCAAAATCGGAAAAAATGACAAGATCAACGACTTTAAGTAATTCATCCACACCCTTAATCCCCGTATCCTCCTCGCCAAGGTCGCGAACCTCGACCTTCCAGTGAAATTGCGCAAACTCTTCATCAAAATCCCCCTCTGTGGAGTGGAGATCATCAAAGCCGGCCAGGGCCAGTTCCGTCAATTTCCAGCGGGCCAGAAACGAAGCCGTGGTTTCAAATCGTGAAATGGTGGCAATGGAAATACTTTGGGATTGGGAACCGATCAGCGTGACCAGGGCAATACCGATTATGGCCACTGAAACCATGACCTCAAGGAGCGTGAATCCTGCCCGGGAGCTACCTACCATTGGAGATCATCCTGCTCAAGCGTCAGGTAGGAATCATAAAGCCTGCTGACTCCAAGAAACGGGGACAGTGCCAGGGTTAATTCACGACCTGACTCATCGCTGAAATGAATAAGGGTCTTATCGACATACCCTTTCCGGGTAAAACGCAGACGCATCTCACCTGAATTTTTCGTGCCGCCGTGAACTGAGGTAAAATCAACCACCCTGACCCTCTCAGGCACATGCACGGGCCGGATCATCTGCACCTGTTTCTCTACCGGCTTCTCTTTGGTATTGTTCTCCGCCTGTACCCGAAACGTCCGGGTATCGCCGTCAAAGATCAAAAGATACGGTTGGTGTTCACTCCGCGCCGCCTGACCGGTGGAATTGATCAAGCCAATAACCTGGCGGGCTGTAGCCTTCAGTTGATCAGAGAACAGAGAGGTACGAATTTTAGGCACGGCAAAGGCCGTCATCAGGGAGAGCAGGACCATGACCACCACCAACTCCATCAGGGTAAAACCACGCTCCCGTTCCTGCACCGAGGATATGGCGCCCGAAGAGGAGATTGAATCTAAAAAACTATTCAAGCTCCCAATTATTGATATCGGCATCATTACCCTCGCCTCCGGGTTCGCCATCGGCGCCGTAGGACATCAGGTCAAAATCCGAATGCAGTCCGGGACTGATATAGACAAAATCATTGTCCCATGGATCCTTGGGCACTCTACCCTTGTCAAGATAGCCGCCCTTTCGCCATTTTTTTGCCAGTTTCCCCACTGAAGGCGGCTCAACCAGGGCCTGCAGCCCCTGCTCGGTGGACGGGTATTTGCCGTTATCAAGCTTATAAAGTTTCAACGCCTGTTCAAGGGCCTGGATATCAATGGCCGTCTTGGTACGCCTGGCCTCTTCCGGCCGATCCATAATCCGGGGAACAATCATGGTGGCAAGAATACCGAGAATCACCATAACCACCATCAGTTCAATAAGTGTAAAGCCCTGTTGGGCTATTGGTCGTCGTTTGATCTGCATGAATTGGTCAAAATAAAAAAAATTAAAATATCTATAATCAGCTTAATGAGGGAGATAGAGCTGCATGGTGTTGCCGGTAGGCAAGAATTGCGGCAGCGCTAAAGAGAACAATAATTAAACCAGCCCAGCCCGGATGCAGGAGTAACCAGCCGGCTCCGATCAACGGCACAAGAAGGATACGGGTGATAAAACGCAGGCCGGGTGAGGCCGCAATCCTGTCGGCAATAGGCGGTGAATTGGTGTAGTACCAGGTGACAAATTGCCGACCTAACTGGTTGGTGTTGAGAAAATGATCTCGAAAGTCGCGCAGAACGGCAACCGCCGGATGAAGAAGAGAGCCATAGGCGGCTGTGGCAATAAAACAGGCGTTGTGGGTTTCAAAAAGGATTTGGGGGCCATAATAGGTTGTTCCATCGACAATAGCGTAGGCACGTACATAATATTGGGTATCAGGAGCGAGGTCCTCCAGGATGGAGCTGTACAATCCTGTACCACCACCGTCATTGGTATATCCCTCTTTCAGCATCTTCAAACCGGTTGAATTGGTAGTATTTGCTGCTGCCGCCGTCGTCGTTGTCCCGCTGTTGACTGCCTGGGCATGGGCGGATGGCATCAGATAATTTCCTATGCTCTCGGAGGCATCGGCGAGCAAATGGCCTGCTTCGCCAAGGGAACGAAGCGGCAGAAGAGCGGTTGCGTTGGTAACGGTAAAGGTGATCTTTGTTCCTGGATCATTTTCATTGCCTGCCGTATCCTGACAGCGGACATAATAGGTATACGAGAGAGGATCCTTGAGAGCAAGAACGCTACTTGTATGTGACGTGGTCCCGTTGCCTGAAAACGTGCTCGTCATCGATCCAAAAGAATTATCCGTATCCTTATTGTACCTGCAGGTTGCATTTTCATTGGTTGTCAGGGAAAGCTTTATGGAATCCGCCAATGTAAAGGTACTTGGTGTCGTATTTGTAATAGTCGGGGGTATTGTATCTGTTCCACCTCCGGAACCACCCCCTGAACCACTTCCGCTGCCTCCACCGCTGCCGCTGCCGCCTGTAGCGCAATCGCCTTTACACACCGGATAGGGAGCAATGGAGAACACAACACCCCGCTGGGTAACCGAGCCAAGCGTCCCATTGATATTACCGCCTGAAAAGGCGCCCGTGGCCGTAATCTCGGAAAGAGGCAGAGTCGTGATATTGACATTGTTATCCACCGAACCGCCGGCGGCGGCTTTCAGGGTTGCACTCTTCCCAAAGCGGGCCACCACGGCGCTGGTGCTGCCGTTATCACCCGCCGTACCCACGGTCACAACTTTGCCGTCCTTCTGCATGGCCAAACCGTAACTCACTGACTCACCCGTACCAAAAGAAGTGGTCACCACGGCCGGTAGAAGTTGTTCATCCTGAACGGCCGGTTCAGGATTAAAGGACTCCAGTGACTTCTTGACCTGGAGATCGCCGATATGAAGAGTTGCCTCTTTATTGCCCGATGAAACAACAGATTGCGAGGATTTTTTCTGTTTATCGATCGTCGATCGATCATAGCTGATAAGGAGAAAATCTCGACTGCCGTTTGTGGTGGTAAATCCGGCGGCATTGAGACTTGTTGTATTACCGGCAAGGCTGTACAGCACATCATCTTCCGGCCCGATTTCAGTCAACAGAACTCCACGTTCACCAAAGGAGGCGTCGGCATGCCCCCCGGAAGTGAAACGAAAAAGTGCGGCCGCCCGTTCACCTTCCGGTCCAACCGATCCGGCAACATATATATTTCCATTCTCTGCCTGAAAAATACCGTACCCCTCGGATATCTCCTCCCTGTCGAGGGGCGTGGCAATACCATTTTCTCCAAACCCGGTATCCACGCTGCCGGCAGTGGAAAAACCGGCCAGCATCATCCGGGTTGTTTTACCGTCCGTATAGGAGCCGGAAACCACCACCCGGCCATCGTTATCAACTACCATACCCTGGGCCAGCGCATCGATACCGACACCGGTCAAACTCAGACCCTGGTCACCAAAGACGGAATCAAGACGGCCGTCCTTCAAGTATCGACCAAGTACCAGGACCCGTCCTTTGGTTCCGGCGGCATTCCCGGCCACCAGAATTTTACCACTGTCTTCAACCAGCAGGGCCGTGATCTCGTCATTACTGTTACCGACTGCCGTGACCACCTTACCCTGCTCCCCGAAACCGGCATCAAGAGAACCGTCGGAATGAAAACGAACCAGCACAAAATCACGATCCTTGTCATTTTCAGCATATCCACCCGCAAGAATGTCGCCATTGGGCAACAATCCAAGGGCAAGAATTTCATCATCCCCGTTACTCAAGTCAAGCTGAACCGTGCCATCACCATTAAAATCAGGGTCCGGACTGCCGTCAGGAAGCAGACGAATGAGTGAGTACGCAAGCGACTCACCATTGGTTGACGATCCACCGAGAAGAATTTTCCCATCCTCCTGAATCACGATGGCCTGGGCTCGATCTCCATAGGTGCCGATCTCAAGAGCAACACGACCATCAACACCAAAGGCAGGATCAAGCTCTCCGGCAACAGCAAAACCGGTAAATAAAAATATAAACCCAGTAATTAGAATCAGATGAAATATTTTTCTCAACATAACCCCATCTCCCGATCAAGAGGGTACGGTAGTACGGTATATGGAAAAAATGAGCGTAGTCTATATAACAGAATAGCAGTTTCACCGAGTTATGGCAAATGAAATAGCCCCAAGCTCACCGGGACATCAGCTCTACCGGATACTTCTCCCGGCAACACGTTGGCGCTCTATTTAAATACTTGAAGGCAGGTAAACAGAACCAACGCACTCCCTCCCGATTGCAACAAACAGGCCATAAGATCTATTTACCGAAATTACAGACCGGATATCGGCACTGTTTGCAATTTCTACACAGGCCCCCGTGTCCCATATCCGCCAGTTCCCTCCGCCCGATGCTCTCTCCGGTCAGAATCCTTGACAAAATCAGATCAAAAACCGTAATTTTGTAAAACATTCCGCAGGCAGGCAGGCCCATAACCGGTACCGCGCCGATCCGCCCGACAAGAAACATGGCCCCGGGCAGGACAGGTGTTCCATAGACCGTATCTTCGGCACCGGCCGCTTTAATACCTTTGCGGGTGACATCGTCGGGATCAACAGACATACCGCCGGATGTGACAATCAGGTCGGCTCCGGCATCAAGGCACTTGTGAATTTCCGCGGCAATCTTTTGGGGATCGTCCGGGGCAAAACCTACCATGGCCACCTCGGAACCTAACTCGGCCAACTTTTCGCGCAGCACCTGTTCAAACCTGTCCTCAATACGGCCATAGAACACCTCAGAACCGGTGATAACCAACCCGGCCCGTGCTTTTTTAAGCGGTAGAACACGGGCAATCGCCGCCCCTTCACCAGCAACGGCAACAGCTTTCTCCACCAACGCCCGGCTGCCGACCAGCGGAATCAACCGACTGGCAGCCACCTGCTCACCCTTCTTCACCGGAGTATTTGTCTGCAGGGTTGAGCACATCACCTCACCGAGCAAGTTAAACTTCAGCAAGGCCTCCTTATTAATTTTGAGCAGGCCGTCACAGGATGCTCTGATGGATACTTTGCCTTCCACGACCTTATCACCGTACTCGGTTCCGTCACCGGAGAGAACTGCAGCCATAAGCCGGGCAGCTTCATTTTCATGAATTTCATTTTCGGACAACTCCAGAACATAGATATGCTCTTTGCCAAGACGCCTGAGATGTTCAACATCTTTCATACGGATAATATGGCCCTTCTTGAAAGCACAACCCTTAAATTCATCCTTGACGATTTCCGTAATATCATGCGGCAGGACCATACCCACGGCCTGATCCACTGGAATACTTTTTTTCATTTGCCTGACTGCTCCAAGTTCTATTGAAAATAATGTAAAAATTATGCATGATGGTTGGCAGAAAGAAGTTATACGATCTTTCGCTGTCATCGTCAATTATTGATACAAACGATCCAGCCGGCATGCCGGCAAACAGAATCGATAATGCAATCACGTTAGGGTCACGGAAAAATAATAATTATCCAATAATGCGCCGAATTTTGTTCCAGATTCAAGGCGTGAAAAGGAGCGCATATTGGGAATATGTAACCCTTTTCATAACGTAGAAACTGGGACAAAAGACAAGCAGAATGGAATAATTATTTTTTCCCGCGATCCTAATTCACCACCATCGATAACAGGAGACAACGCATGATAAAACAGGAACTGCTCGATATTCTCGCCTGCCCGAGATGCAAGGGGGAAGTCAAGCTCAATAAAGAAAAAAACGGCCTTATATGCGAAACCTGCAAGCTGACCTATGAAATCCGGGATGACATCCCCATCATGCTGATCGATGAAGCCAAACCTCTTTTCAATGAAAAATCATCCTGATGTTTTCTGGGATAACCATGGATTTCGATACGCTGCTGCAGATTGCAAAAACACAATTTTCCTATTTCCTGCATGAGCTCAGCCGTTTCCAGTTAGGCCAGCGCTTCCTGCTTATTTTCTTTTATGCTGTTTTGGCCAAAGCGGCTGATCTTTTTATAGATCGGCTCCTTATTCGTATTGCCGCCCGTACCCATTGGCAGGCCGATGAACGAATAATGGAGATTGTTCACAGGCCTATCTGCTGGTCGATCTTTTTGTTAGGCATCATGCACGCCGTCCTGCTTGAACCGGCATTCGATGCCCCGTGGAACATAGTACTTCCCAATATTGTCAAAACCCTGATCCTCATGGTTTGGTGGTTCTCCCTTATCCGGGAGATTACGGCCATGGATGAGCATAATATGGAATGGGCGCTGAGCAAAATAGACAAGACCCATTTCTACATGATCAAGAACATTTCCCGCATTGTTCTCCTGTTTACCGGTATTCTCTGGGGATTGGTCATCTGGAATGTCAACCTGACGCCGCTTTTTGCCTCGGCCGGTATTATCGGTATTGCCATAGCTCTTGCCGCCAAGGATACGCTGGCCAACTTTTTCGGCGGCATAGCCCTATTTATCGATGCGGCCTACAAGGTAGGTGATTATATTATTTTAGACACGGGAGAACGTGGCGAGGTGGTTGAAGTCGGCATCCGGTCGACCAAAATCAAAACCAGGGACGACATCCTGATCACGATACCCAACTCCATCATGTCGACGACCAAGATTATCAACCAGTCGGCTCCGGAACCCCGTTACCGGATCCGGCTTGATGTGGGTGTCGGCTATGACAGCGACCTGCGGCTCGTTGAAAAAACCCTGCTTGCCGTGGCCAAACAAAACAATGCTCTGGCCGACAAACCTCTGCCCCGGGTACGGGTGCGCAGTTTCGGCGACTCCGCCATTCATTTTCAACTGTTGGTCTGGGTGCAGGATCCCCGTCACCGGGGCAGGGAGACCCATAACCTGCTGAAGATGATCCATAGCGCCTTTCAGGAACGGGGAATTGAGATTCCCTTTCCCAAGCGAGATGTGAATTTGACGGAAAGAGTGAAAAAATACCCTGCTGACGATGATTCAGCAGATTACGATACACTGTAAGGAGAAAACACCATGATGAAAAAACTGGCACTTGCCGACAGCCGGGTATTTAATCCCCTGGGTATGAAAAGCATAGTTCTCCACGACTCGGAATATTTCAAGATTCTCAACTTCAACCTCAAGGCAGGCCATGTCTTTCCCATTCACTCCCATGATCTGGATGGGCAGTTGAGCATTCTTGTCATTGAAGGCGAAGGCGCATTTTTAGGCGATAATGAGGCCGTTATCCAAGCAAAAACCGGCGACATGCTGATCTCGGACATCCGGGAACCGCACGGGGTTCGAGCCGACACGGACATGCGGATTGTCGTCACCATAGCCCCGCCTATTTAATGGGCGCAGCCCATTCCCAACGGATAGAACCAATTCAATTCACCGGATCATTTAGAACATAATAGGGCCGTATACGACAACAGTGCGCTTGAATGAATATACAGAAAGTCAACGGGTAGCGCCGTCGCCTGCCCTTGATTTGCCGCCTAACGGCGGAAAAAAAGAACGTCTATCAACTTCCTTGTGATTTAATTTTACTCCGACCCTATTTATTCGACCCTATTTGTTCTATATTTATTTCGGTTCCCGCGCAATCGATGACACCTTGATCCACGCAAGCCGAAATTCCTGTCTGAGGGACGGGCGCCGGCGGTCGGGTTCCAGTAATCCCTTCTCCGGCGCTGCTCGAAAAAGCTTTTCCTTTGAAAACATCAACGACGGTTGCCGTCCCGTTCGCCCTTCCACCCAGCGGAATTACCACCACCCTGGTCACTGGCTCATTGCTGACTGCCGCCAGCTGCGAAACAGGTAAAAATACGAGTATTTAAACCATTAGAAAAGCATTTAACAGAACCACTTTCATAACAACTCCTTTCCCTTATGGTTGATAAGCTGACAAGAAATCACTTTCCGGTCAGAAAGGCCACGATAGGGAATCCGGCGATTCGTAAGGGATTCAGCGGAAAAACAGGAACCCTGATGCCGCCTTCGGCTACTCTTTTTTCCAAAAATTCCCAGCGCAAGCTGCCTGCGGTTCAGTCAGCTGTTCGGGGAGACCATACTCAACTCTCAGGCCACCAAACAAAAAAAGGGCGGAGCCAATGGCCCGCCCTTTTGATACTTTTATGCGTTACCGGATCACGGTGCGACCCCCATCTCTTTTTCCTTTTCATACACGGCCAGCCTGGTTTTGATGGCTGTATCAGGGATCAGGGACATGGAATCAATACCAAGCTCGACCAGGAAGGTGGCAAACTCCGGAAAGTCGGAAGGCCCCTGGCCGCAGATCCCGATCTTTCTTCCACGTCGTTTGGCTGTCTTGATGACCATACGGATCATATCTTTCACCGATTCATCCCGCTCGTCGGCAATGCCGGCAATGAGTCCTGAATCCCGGTCAAGCCCATAGGTCAACTGGGTCAGGTCATTGGAACCGATGGAAAAACCGTCAAAGATATCGGCAAAGGCATCAGCCGAGATAACGTTTGAGGGAATCTCGCACATGACATAAAGCTCAAGCCCGTTTTCGCCCTGGACCAGGCCGCAGTCACGCATGACCTCAACAACCTTTTTTCCTTCCTCGGGCGTTCGGCAGAAGGGAACCATCAGCTTGATATTGTTCAGGCCCATATCGTTACGCGCCTTGAGCAGCCCCTGACACTCAAGCTCAAAAGCGGGCCGATACTTGGGATCGTAGTAACGGGAGGCCCCGCGCCAGCCGATCATCGGATTTTCCTCTTCCGGCTCATACAGGGTCCCGCCTAACAGATTGGCATACTCGTTACTCTTGAAATCGGAAAGACGGACAATAACATCCTTGGGATAAAAACCAGCCGCGATCCGGCCGACACCCTCGGCAACCTTATCGGCAAAGAACTGCTTTTTATCGATATATGCGCCGGTTCTGGCTTCAATTTCTTTAGCAACTTCTCGTTCTTCTGGATCATCGGAGTTTTTCAAGTCCTCGTAATTATAAAGGGCCAGGGGATGGATGGCAATGTGAGAGTTGATAACAAATTCCTCACGGGCAAGGCCCACACCATCATTGGGAATCTGGCATTCGGTAAAGGCCTTTTCCGGAATGGCCAGGTTCATCATAATCTTGGTCCTGGTCTCCGGCAGGTCGCCAAGATCCATCCGTTCAATCTCAAATTTCAAGAGCCCTTCATACACATAACCGGTTTCTCCCTCGGCAGAAGAAACCGTAATCCCCTGACCGGTCGTGATCTTCTCTGTTCCATCAACCGTGCCGATCACACAGGGGATACCCAGCTCACGGGAGATAATTGCCGCATGACAGGTGCGTCCGCCGCGATTGGTGACGATGGCGCCGGCGATCTTCATAATCGGCTCCCAGTCGGGATCGGTCATGTCCGTCACCAGGACCTCACCTTTTTTAAAGGTACCGATATCCTTGGCATCGGCTATACAATGGGCCACCCCCTGGCCTATCTTGGTGCCGACGGCAAGGCCCTCTACAAGCACCTTCCCTTTTTCCTGCAGCTTATATGTTTCCATGGCGCCTTTGTTGGCCTGAGAATGCACGGTCTCGGGCCGGGCCTGGACAATAAAAAGGCCGCCGGTTCCGATTTCCTTGCCGTCGCCATCCTTAGCCCATTCAATATCCATGCCTTTGCCGTAATGATCTTCGATAATACAGGCCCATTTGGCAAGCTGCAGAATTTCATCATCAGAAACAACATAGGACTGACGTTCTTCCGCCGTGGTATCAATATTTTTGACCGGCTCCCCGGTTGACGGGTCGTTATCATAGATCATCTTAATCTCTTTGGAACCCACCTTTTTCCCTACAATCGGCCGTTTTCCTTCCTTAAGCGTTGGTTTGAACACATAATATTCGTCCGGATTAACCGCGCCCTGGACAACATTTTCTCCTAATCCCCAGGCACCGGTAATAAAAACGGCGTCTTCAAAACCGGACTCGGTATCAATGGAAAACATAACACCTGAACAGGCGGAATCCGAACGGACCATCTTCTGGATAGTGATGGAGAGGTAAACATCAAACTGGCCAAAGCCCTGATGCTGTCGATAAGAAATGGCACGATTGGTAAACAGGGAGGCAAAACATTTACGACAATTTTCAATGATATTGTCATAGCCGTGAATATTGAGATAGGTCTCCTGCTGACCGGCAAAAGAGGCATCGGGCAGGTCCTCGGCAGTAGCGGAGGAACGGACGGCAATATCGACACCCTCTCCGTATTCGGCTTCCATCTTCTTGTAGGACTCTATAATGGCGTCGCGCAACTCATCGGGAAACTCGGCATGACGGATAATGTCCCGGCACTTTTCGCCGCGCTCGGCCAGATTTTCCATATCTTCAATATCCAGATCAGCAAGGACGTCACGAATCTGCTGTTCAACTCCGGCCTCTTTCAACAGATAACGATAGGCATAGGCGGTAATGGCAAAACCATGGGGAACAGCGACCCCCTCAGAGGTAAGATGCTGGTACATTTCACCAAGCGAAGCATTTTTCCCTCCCACCAACGGCACATCATCAATACCGATTTCATCAAACCAGAGGATAAATTTCTCATCGTGTGCTTGTCCCATGTTTTTTCTCCCTTGCTGGTGTCAAATTATTTCAATTCACGGACGAATACCGATTTTTCAATATATTCTGTATACTCTATATCAATAAAAAATTTTTCTCTTCCGGTCAACCCAAACAATAATTTCTTTCATTTCCCTTTCGTATACCCGAAGAAGACTGAATTCCTGCTTACACAATATATTTTTTTGAAGGTCCTCTTTATAAAAGGCAAAATCCATGCTTGCCGAAATGGAAATTCTTCCTTACAGTACCTATTATCAATTTGAAAACAGGATGGAAGATATCAAAGAATCTGCTTCCATCATCAAAGAGAATGTTAAAAAAAGGTACTACCATGTGGGAATATACGGATAAAGTACAACAGCACTTCATGGATCCGCATAATGTCGGCGAGCTAAAAAATCCCAGCGGCACGGGTGATGTGGGTTCTCTTTCCTGCGGTGATGCGTTAAAACTGACCATTAAAGTCGATGACAGCGGCATAATCACGGATGCCAAATTCAAGACTTTTGGCTGCGCCTCAGCCATAGCTTCTTCCTCGGTACTGACCGAAATCATCAAGGGCATGTCCATTGACGAAGCGGCAAAACTTACAAATGAAGACATTGCCGAGGCCCTCGGCGGTCTGCCCAAAGAAAAAATGCATTGCTCGGTCATGGGCCGCGAGGCCCTGGAAGCAGCCATTGCCGATTTCAGGGGTGTTATCCTGCCTATGGCCGAAGGTGAGGTGGTCTGTGAATGTTTCGGCGTGACCGATCTCGAAATTATCCGGGCGATAAAAGAATCTGATCTGCGATCAGTGGAAGAGATCACCAACTTCACCAAGGCCGGAGGCGGCTGCGGAAAATGCGAGGATCGGCTGCGTGAAATCTTGCAGCAGACTGTTGAAGGAATAACTGCCGACAAGGTCAAGCCAAAAAAAGGTCAACGCATGACCACCCTGCAGAAAATCAAAAAAATCGAAGACGTTCTCGAACGGGAGGTCAAACCCACTTTAAGAAAAGACGGCGGCGATATCGAGCTGGTGGACGTAGACGGTGATTTTGTCACGGTATCCCTGCGCGGCGCCTGTTCCGGTTGTCAATCGTCCAGGACAACGCTGAAAGAGTATGTGGAAAAGAAACTGCGCGAACAGGTGGTTGACACCCTGATCGTTGAGGAGGATAAATAATGAACTGCGGCAGCGACAAGGTCATTTACATGGACAACAACGCAACCACCAGGATTGCACCGGAAGTTGTAGATGCCATGATGCCCTTTCTCACAGACTGTTACGGCAATCCATCCTCCATGCATACCTTTGGCGGCCAGGTTGGTAAATCTGTTGAAAAGGCAAGGATAAAAATTGCCGATCTGATCGGGGCCGATCCCTCGGAAATCGTCTTTACAAGCTGCGGTACGGAAAGTGATTCCACGGCCATCCTGTCAGCCCTGCAGACTTTTCCGGAACAGCGGCACCTGGTGACCACCAGGGTGGAACATCCAGCGGTCAAGAGCCTCTGTGACAGCCTGACCCAACTCACCGGCCATAAACATCGAACTACCCGACTGATGGTCGATAGCGACGGTATGCTGGATATGAACAGTTACAGGGAAGCGCTCTCCGAGGACACGGCCATTATCTCCATTATGTGGGCCAACAACGAAACCGGGGTTATCTTTCCAGTGGAAGAGATGGCGGCCATGGCCAAGGAACGTGACATCCTGTTTCATACCGATGCGGTCCAGGCTGTAGGTAAGATCCCTATCAACATGAAGAAAAACCAGATCGATTTCCTCTCCATATCCGGGCATAAGCTGCATGCGCCTAAAGGAGTCGGGGTCCTGTACGTGCGCAAGGGAACACCTTTTGTGCCATTCTTAAACGGTGGCCACCAGGAACATGGCCGCAGAGGCGGCACCGAAAATGTGGCCTCGATTATCGGCCTTGGCCGGGCCTGTGAACTGGCCGCCGCAACCATGGAAGAAGAAAATACCAGGGTCAAAGCGTTAAGGGACAGGTTGGAGCAGGGACTTCTTGCCTCCATCCCCAAATCCATGCTCAATGGCCATCCCACAGAGCGTCTCCCCAACACAACAAACATAAGCTTTGAATTTGTCGAGGGCGAGGCCATACTCCTGCACATGAACCGGTACAATATCTGTGCATCGTCGGGCTCGGCCTGCACCTCGGGCTCTCTTGAGCCATCCCATGTCATGCGGGCCATGGGCGTACCGTTTACAGCGGCCCATGGCTCGATCCGCTTCAGCCTCTCTGTGTATAACACCGAGAAAGAGGTGGATTATGTTCTCGAAAAAATGCCGGCGATAATAGCCGACCTGCGCGCCATGTCACCCTTCTGGAAAGACGAGGAATAAGATGACCTACAGGTCACGGATGCGTATTGATGAGTTTATTGATTGCCTGTAAAAAACCAGGGGTATCCTTGTCCATCCGTAGTTTCTTTTTTTATAATCCGCTCTGGAGAAAGGAATGAAAACCGTACCGCCTTCTTTTGAAGTCCTGGATGATCTTGACGAAAAAAGTCTTGCCGTCCGTATTGAGTTCTGCGGACGCATCTGTTACAAAAGTGAAGACAAAATCAATCACGAATCCGCCCTGCCCTTTGTCGCCAAAATGGCGGAGCACGGACACAACTCCGTCCTCGAAATGGGAGTTGTCACCCTGGAAGTGAACTGCACAAATAATGACCAGGTTACCGAACTTTTCCTGACCCAGCCACGATACCTGCAGATCAATCGCGAAGGTACCCTCCTGCTGGTTACCGGCAGTGTACGAGCCTTTCGTGAATTGCTCATGTTTCATCCCGAGTGCGGAATTGTTGATGCCATGTGCAGTTATCTCAATGATCGCCACCCCTATTTTTTCAGTACTATCCTGCCAAAGGGCGGTTTTCAGCAGGATTCCTCCATCTCGGTGCGAAAAATAGAGCTTGAAGAAGTCGACCGACTTCCCGCAGACAAGTTAGCCAAACATCGCCACATTGCGGTCAAATTCATTATCAACCGCGCCATTACCCATGAAATTGTCCGCCACCGCCCCTGCTCCTTTCTTCAGGAGTCCCAGCGTTACTGTCGCTATAGTGATGACAAGTTTGGCAGTGAGGTGACCTTCGTCAAGCCCATGTTTTTTGAAGATGGCAGTCCGGAATATGGGATCTGGCAAAAGGCAATGGAAGACACAGAGGCACTCTATTTACAGTTGCTTGAAACTTCTACTCCCCAGGCGGCCCGGACCGTTCTCCCCAACTCGTGCAAAACAGAGCTGATCGTGTATGCCAACCTGATCGAATGGAAACACATTTTCAAACTGCGGACCACCAAGGCTGCGGAACCCTCCATGCGAGAAGTCATGATCCCCCTGCATGAAGATTTCCTACACCGTTTCACCAAAGTATTTGCCTGAAATCTCATATTCACCCCCAAGGCTACAAGATGCCGATAAATATCTGCGTCCACCCTGTGCCGGTAATAATTGACATCTTTGCCGGAATCTGCTAATTTGTCGTAATTATCGTAGATTTAGCACAGGAGTCTTCCTGGGCATTCTTGTTTTGTTCATTCCGTTTTTCGAAAATCGGCTCGAAGCACAGGGCTTCGGGATTGATTTTCATCGTTTATTTGTGGCTGTGTCCATGATTCGGTTCGGCCATTCTGGTTTATTTAGAAATATTAGAGGAGGACTCTATGGTTTTGGATCCCACCAAGCACGCGGACTGGGAAATTGCGGAAGAGGCGGAAAGCCGCATGAAAACAGTATATGAGCTGGGAGAAAAGCTCGGTCTGAAGAAAGAAGAACTGCTGCCCCACGGCCATTATCTCGCCAAGCTGGATTACCGCAAAATTCTTGACCGGCTGAAAGACAAGCCTGACGGCAAATATGTTGACGTAACCGCCATCTCCCCCACTCCGCTTGGCGAGGGTAAATCCACCTGTGCCATGGGATTGGTTCAGGGGCTGGGTAAACGCGGCAAATCAGTTGTCGGAGCTATCCGCCAGCCTTCCGGCGGGCCAACCATGAACATAAAGGGTTCAGCTGCCGGTGGCGGATTGGCCCAATGTATTCCGCTGACACCCTTTTCTCTTGGAATGACCGGTGACATCAATGCCATAATGAACGCCCACAACCTGGGCATGGTTGCGCTCAGTGCCCGCATGCAGCACGAATGCAACTATACCGATGAGCAGCTTGCGCTGCGCAACCTGAAACGTCTGGATATCCATCCTAAAAAAGTGGAATTCCGGTGGATCATGGATTTCTGTGCCCAGGCGCTGCGCAACATTACCCAGGGTATCGGCGGCAAAATGGACGGCATGACCATGCAGTCCGGCTTTAATATTGCAGTCAGTTCAGAAATCATGGCCATTCTCTCTATTGCCAAAGATCTCAAAGATATGCGGGAACGTATCGGCAGAATTGTCGTTGCTTACAATAAACAGGATCAACCGATCACCACAGCCGACCTTGAAGTGGACGGTGCCATGACCGCCTGGATGGTCGATGCCATCAACCCGAACCTGATGCAGACGCTTGAAGGCCAGCCGGTCATCGTTCATGCCGGTCCGTTCGCCAACATTGCCATTGGCCAGTCTTCGGTCATCGCTGACCGGGTTGCCTTGAAACTTGCCGACTACAATGTAACGGAATCCGGCTTTGGCGCCGACATCGGTTTTGAAAAATTCTGGAACCTCAAATGTCGTTACTCCGGCCTCAAACCAAACTGCGCCGTTGTTGTTGCCACCATTCGGGCCCTTAAATGCCACGGTGGCGCCCCGATTCCCGTGCCGGGTAAGCCCATGCCAAAAGAATATGAAGGTGAAAACGTGGGTTGGGTTGAAGAAGGTTGCAAAAATCTCATCCACCATATTGAGACGGTTAAAAAAGCAGGTATTAACCCCGTTGTCTGTATTAATGCCTTTTACACCGACACAGACAACGAAATTGCCGCGGTTCGTCGTATATCAGAAGCAGCCGGTGCCCGGGTTGCCCTGTCACGGCACTGGGAACATGGCGGAGACGGAGCCCTTGAGTTTGCCGATGCGGTTGTTGATGCCTGTGAAGAGCCCAATGAGTTCAAATTCCTCTATGACCTCGATACCCCCCTCTCCAAGCGCATTGAACTGATTGTCAAGGAAGTTTATGGTGGTGACGGTGTCAGTTACTCACCCGAGGCGGCAGCCAAGCTCAAACGCATTGAAGCCGACCCGGAAATGAAGGAGATGACCACCTGTATGGTTAAGACCCACCTCTCGCTCTCCCATGATCCCAAGCTCAAAGGTGTGCCCAAAGGTTGGACCCTGCCCATCCGTGATATCCTCACCTACAAGGGCGCGGGTTTTGTTGTTCCGGTGGCCGGAGCTATCAGCCTGATGCCCGGCACGGCCTCTGATCCGGCTTATCGCCGCATTGATGTGGACGTGGAAACAGGAAAGGTTAAAGGGGTATTCTAAATTTTCAGCAATATCTTTACTCTCTGCATGTCTTATCTAAATTTTCAGTAATCTTTCCCGCCAACCTGGTCAAAAGCACATTGTACTTTTGACCAGGTTTCTTTTTTGTAGTATCATACATTTCAGGACAATATTCTTCGCAACAATAGTATAGGACGATATCCGCACTTTTTATGGTCAAGAAGAGAGCAACAAACAAAAATACCGGCAGAAAAACCTCCAGAAAACGGACGGTAAAAGACCAGTCCGGTGCCGGTAAGTTTAAAATCGGCGAACTCCTGCAAAAAGCTGGTTACATCACAGCGAACCAGTTTGAAGAGGCAAAAAAACTCCATCAAAAGACTGGAGAGCGCCTGGGACGAATTTTACTGGAAAACGGTACCCTGGAGCGAGACACCATTGCCAATTTTCTCAGTCGGATGCACAACTATACCCTGGTGTCCATTGAAGACGAGCCCCCAAGTCAGGAAGTTCTTGAACTTCTTCCCTATGAGACGGCAAAACAGTTTCTCGCCTTTCCTCTGCGGATGGCCGGAAACACCCTTCAGGTTACCATGGCAGAGCCCACTGACCATATCGAGGTCGAAGCGCTGCAGGACACTGTCAACATGGAACTTGATGTCTGTGTTTCTACCGCCCGTGACATTATTGAAGCCTATCAAAAATACTATGCAATAGATGAGAAGGAATTTAAGTCCTTCTTCAGCTTTCAGCAGGAAGAGGAAGAAGAGGAAGATATAACCCAGGTCGAGGATTTCGGAGCACTGGTGTCAGATGCGGCAGAAGATTTTGAAATCGAAACCGGTATTGAAGACGAAAGTGGTTTTGACCAGTTCTCAGCATCCGATGCCCCGATTATCAAGTTGGTGAATGGGATACTGGTTAAAGCCGTGCAGGAAGGGGTCAGCGATATCCATATTGAACCCTTTGAAAAGACCATGCAGGTGCGATATCGTAAGGACGGCGCTTTGTTTAAATCCATGAACCTGCCTCTGACCATCAAAAATGCTCTCATTGCCCGGGTCAAGATCCTGGCTGACCTGAACATCACTGAACGTCGTGTTCCCCAGGATGGCCGAATCAAAATGCGTATGGGACGCAACAAGGCTGTTGATTTTCGTGTCTCTACCCTGCCCTTACTCTATGGCGAGGGCATTGTTCTTCGTATTTTAGATAAAAGCTCACTGAATGTAGACTTGACCAAGTTAGGTTTTGAACAGCAGACCTTTGACGCACTCAAACGTTGCCTCAACCGCCCCCAGGGGTTACTGCTTGTTACCGGACCTACCGGTTCAGGCAAGACAGTCACTCTGTATTCCGCTCTCAATTCTCTCAACAGTGAAGACATCAAAATTCTAACGGCTGAAGATCCCGTGGAATTCAACTTCAAAGGCATAAATCAGGTCAATGTCAACATCGAGGTCGGAATGACCTTTGCAGCAGCGCTCAAAGCCTTTCTCCGCCAGGATCCGGACATTATCATGGTCGGTGAAATTCGGGATATTGATACCGCAGAAGTTGCCATGAAAGCCGCCATGACAGGTCATCTTGTTTTTTCCACCCTCCATACCAATGACTCTCCATCAACGGTCGGCCGTATGGTGGATATAGGCATCCCCCCCTACCTGTTAGCCTCGTCCCTGACCATGGTGCTGTCGCAACGTCTTGGCCGCCGGCTCTGTCTGAAATGCAGAGAACCGGCAACCTATAAGAAAGAAAAATTATTAAGTATTGGCTTCAAAGAAGAGGAACTCAAGGATCTTAAGCTCTATAAGGCGAAAGGATGCCCCGACTGCAATGGGCTGGGATATAAGGGGCGAGTTGGTTTTTTTGAGCTTATGGAAGTGACTGACGAAGTGGCCAAGGCCATTCAGGCCGAGGTATCCGAGGAGCAGCTGCGCAAGATTGCCGTTCAGGAGGGTATGTACACCCTGCGTCAGGCAGCACTTCAAAAGGCCCGGGAAGGCGTGACCAGCTTGGAAGAAGTACTGCGACGTACGGTCGTCCATGAAGACAGCCTGCCGGCCTATCTTGTCAATCCGGATGTCGAAGAATACCAGGAGGGCGATGGGATTATCCAGGAAGGCAATAAGGACAAGGATTTTTTCAAACTGGTCCGCGGCAAGGTTGCAGTGCTCAGGAGTGGTAAAAAAATTGCCGAGATCACTGAACCGGGAGAATATTTCGGGGAGATGGCAGCCATCCTCAACGAGGTTCGCTCTGCGTCCATAGTCTCTTCCGGCCGTTGCACGGTTAAACGATATCCCGGTGACAAACTTGGTGAACTGATCGAAAAATATCCGGATGTCTCAAGACACCTCTTTAAAACGCTGGTCGGCCGCCTGCAGAAAACCGACCGGATCGTGGTTCAGTTAGCCGGCGGCGGCAGGCCCAGGCCACAGGCCATTCGCCGGGCATGAGTTCAAAAAAAATCTCCGTTTATATTATCGCCTATAATGAGGCGGAAAAAATCCGATCCGCCATTAATTCGGTGCTGTGGGCGGATGAAATTATTGTCGCCGACTCCTACAGCAGGGATGAAACCGCTACCATTGCCGGAAACTTAGGAGCACGGGTAATTCAGATCAAATTTACCGGATTTGGCGATCTGCGAAACCGTGCCATGGCGGCCTGCAGTCATGACTGGATCTTTTCTCTTGATGCCGATGAACGCTGCACGCCGGAAACCCGGGATGAGATTCTGACCGTCATCAATCGCCCGGAAACCGCTGACGCGTATTACATTCCCCGTCGCAACTTTTTCATGGGCCGATGGATTAAATATTCCGGTTTCTATCCCGACTATCGGCAGCCGCAACTTTTTAAAAAAAATGCCCTGAACTTTAAAAATAATGATCCGGTCCACGAAGAGTACGCCATCATCTCCGACAAACCGACGGGTTACCTAAAGTATCCCATCTGGCAGTTTCCTTACAAAAATCTGCAAGAGGTCGCACACAAGGCCAACAAGTACTCCACTCTTGGCGCGAAAAAACTGCACCAACAAGGCCGACAGGCAACGATGTTGACGGCGCTCTCCCGTGGCTGCTGGTCCTTTTTCCATATGTATATCTTAAAAAAAGGCATCCTGGACGGCTGGCCGGGTGTTGTTATTGCCCTCGGAAACTTTCAGGGTACCTTTTATAAATACGCTAAGCTGGTGGAACTCCAGGCCGACTGGCAGGCGCCGGATTCGCCGCCACTCAAAAAAACTTAACTGGCATGACAGCCAATATCAGACCGCCTGTTCTATAATAAAATACCCCGGGGCAAGCCCTCTCGCTTAGGCTCGACTTTCGCTTCGCTCAAGCGGGGTATTCCCATCAACCTTTGATGAAGTTACATCGCCGCAAGCGGCGGGGTATTAAACCCAAGCTACGCAATAAATGTGTATCTGGTCACAGGGTTTGTAACCATGTGGTTTCACCTCTGTAAAACTTGTAACTGGTCAGGGGTGCTGCAGATTCGTGCAGGCGCGGCTGGCCGC
>JANTGH010000015.1 GCA_024763055.1 Desulfobulbaceae bacterium | reverse complement strand
ACTTGCTACGCGCCTTGAAAATGAACAAAAAATCAGTGCAATATTGTTACACGTATTTCCTTACAGTCCCTAATGTCTTCACTCTACCCCGCTTATTTTTATCGCGACAGGTTGTTGTTCTGTTCTGACACCTTGTTTTCCTGCTCGGGCGCAAAGGTGTTTTTGAGAAAGAGAGAGAACTGATTCTTACCTTGGTCTTTGGCCATATACATGGCCATGTCCGCCCGGCGAATAAGCATGTCCGGGCTTTGTCCGTGTTCGGGATACAGGGCTATGCCGATACTTGCGCTTAAGCCGCTTTCGCCGCACAACCCGGCGAGTTCATTTTCCACCGCCCGGCAAATTTTTTTTGCCACCTTACAGGCCATCTGATTAGAGCTGATTTCCTGGAGGGCAATGAGAAATTCATCTCCTCCCCAACGGCAGAGGATATCGGAATCACGCAGGTGCAGTCGCAATATTGCGGCTAATTGCACGAGTAACTGGTCTCCGGCCTCATGTCCGTGTTGGTCGTTAATCTGTTTGAAGTTGTCAAGATCGAGAAACAGCACTGCTGTTTTTTCCATATTTCGTCTGGCCCGCCGAATATTCTGTTTCAGCAGGTCGTGAAACAGTCGTCGATTGGCAAGACCGGTCAGCTCATCATGGTAAGCGAGATGGTGCAGCTTCTTTTTGGCTTTATTCAAGTCTGTAATATCGTGAAGACTGATAACCGCCCCTAATTTGTTGCCTTCGTTGTCATACATGGCCTGGCCATTGGTGCGCAATTCTCTTGCGTCCCCATTTCTGGATTTAATGACCATTTCCTGGTTGTGTATCTCCTCGCCCCGCAATGCTCTGACAAGCGGATTTCTATCACTTTTCAGGGGCGTCACCCCATCGGCAGTAAAGAGATGGTAATATTGGCTCCATTCTTCCTGGGGAACCTGAACAAGGTCACAACCGTGAATTTCCCTGCTGGCCCGGTTGAACATGGAAAGTTGTCCTCTGGAATTACAGGCGACAATACCATCCTGTATATGTTCCAATATGGCCCGCTGGAATTTCTGCTGGCGGACAATTTTTCGCTGAGCGGCTTTTAAGGATGTGATATCAAGAAAATACCAGACTCTGCCGTGATAGATATGCTCCGTGTACACAGGAAAGGAATGACGGTAGAAAATGCGGCCGTCTTTAAGCTCGACCTCATCCCTGCTTTTCTGCTCGGGATTCTTGTACAACTCATAAACCTTGGCTAAGAATTTTTCCGGTTTTCTGATCTGCTCCAGTACAGTCTGCAGACTTTTGTTCTCATCCCGGTTTTGTTGAATAGATTCGGGAATATTCCACATCTGTAAAAATTTCCTGTTATAGGAGATCATTTCCATTTTGTCGTTGACGAGCAGTATGCCGGCGGGATTGTTCTGATACTGTTCCTCGAGGATACGGAGTTTATGGCAACCCGGGGTGCAGCTCTGCTCTCTATCATGTTCGGTCAGCAGAAGCAGCGCCTTGCTGTCGGGTAGGATGGTCAGGGAGGAGCCAACTGTTATTGGTTTGCCGTCGCTGCTGTGCATTTTTATTGTCTTTTTCAGGGGAGTGCCGTTTTTTAAAGTGGAGAGGGCCTCATGGAGTTCTTTGATCACGGCCTGATTACAATGGGCGGCAAGGTCGATATTTTTTTCTTCCATTTCAGGGTTGTCAAAAAGTGTGCAGGCTGCGGTGTTGGCTCTATATATTGTAAAATCCTCATGCAGTATCAAGGCGGGGCAGGGAAGATGATTAAAGAGTTCCATGGCGTACCAGCTCAAAGGGTGGGGAAAAATGTTGGACCATTACTGACGACAGGCATGATTGTATCCAAAAAACGTCCGAGAAATGGTGCCGTTTCGGGATGTTTTCATAGCAGCGTAGCAGTGTCAGTGTCAGTGTTGTGGCTGTGGCCTGAGAATCCGGCTCTACTCTGCCGATTCCATTGGATAACTACCTGATAGATTTATGCTATCACGAATAAAGCATCACTGTCAAATGCTTGAGCTCTATAGATTATTGTGCTGTATGGACTGCGCGGCAAAGGGTTTGGGAGAGTTTACCGTCTATCAATGTGAATTTTTTATCCATGGACGCTGCCAGATTTAGATTATGGGTCACCATGATGACGCAGAGATCAAGAGACCTGCAGAGTTCCTGAAGCAGGGAAAAAACAGAATTTCCACTTTCCGTATCCAGGTTACCTGTGGGTTCATCAGCCAGAAGCAGGGCGGGTTTCAGAATTAATGCCCGTGCCAATGCGACCCGCTGTTGTTCTCCGCCGGAGAGTTCACCTGGTCGATGATTTAATCGATGGGCAAGGCCAACCCTTGTCAGGAGATCTTTTGCTTTTCTACCCAGTTCTTTTTCCGGTTGTCTGCCTATTCGGCCCGGCATCATGACATTTTCCAGGGCGGAAAATTCCGGCAGCAGGTGATGAAACTGAAAAATAAAGCCGATATTGGTATTACGGTGTCTGCTGAGTTCTTTTTCGCTTAATTTCGTCAATTGCCGACCCGCAAAGATGAGTTCTCCTTCATCGGGAGAATCAAGGGTGCCCAGGATCTGCAGCAACGTGGTTTTGCCGGAACCGGAGGCCCCGACAATGGCTGTCATTGTTCCGCGCTCGGCTTTGAGGTCAACACCATGCAGTACTTCAACCCGGTTTTCTCCCTTACCGAAATTTTTCCGCAGTTCCTTCGCCTGCAAAAGCATATTACTCATAACTCAGGGCCTCTGCCGGCCGCACTCTGGATGCCTGCCAGGAAGGATAAAGGGTAGCTGCCAGGGTGATGAGGATGGCGGAAACAGCGATGACCGTGACATCAAACGGTACCACCTTGATGGGCATGGTCGACATGGGGTAGACATTTCTCGGCAGTTCGATGATCGGGTAATGTTGCAAAAGGGCACAGAGGCCAAGTCCGCTTAGAACACCGAGCAGGGTGCCGCCTATGCCGATAACCATGCCCTGGTAGAAAAAAATGCGAATAATGGATCGTGTTGAAGCTCCCATGGATTTGAGGATGGCAATATCACGTTTTTTCTCCATAACCACCATTACAAGAGCGCTGATGATGTTTAAGGCCGCAACCAGGATAATAAGATCAAGGGCAATAAAGATGCCTAACTTTTCAAGCTTGAGCGCGGCAAAAAGATTTTTATTGATCTGCATCCAGTCACGGACGGAATAGCCCTGCCCAAGCCGTTCCTGAATCGTCTCTGCAACCGTGTTTGCTTCGTCCACGCTGTCAACCCGGACCTCAATACCATGAACACCACGGGAAAGCCCGGCCAGGGCACGGGCTGTTTTGAGACTGATGAAGGCCATAGTGGAATCGTATTCAAACATTCCGGTTTCAAACAGGCCGACAACCCTGCAGGTCAGAACCTTGGGCAAAATGCCCATGGGCGAGAGCGGTCCGTTGGGCGAGATAAGTCTGATTTTGTCGTTCATTGCAACCCGTAACTGCCGGGCCAGTTCAATACCTACAATAATTGCCGGTAATGTGTCAGTGTTTGTCAGCGTCTGCAGACTGCCACCCTTCATCTTCCGTTCAATGGCAATAACCTTGCCGGCGCTTTCAGGATCTATCCCGCGCAGGGCAACCCCGGTGGAATTGCGGCCTGAGCTGATCAGGGCCTGAGAATAAATAAGAGGGGTTGCATCTTTTACTCCCGGAACCGACTTGATTTGTTTGATGACTGCCTCTGCCTTCGGAATTGAACCGGAAAAACGCTGGATCAGAATATGGGCATTGATACCGATGATCTGGTCGCGCAGTCCTTCGGTGAAACCGGTGTACACAGAGAGTACGACAATGAGCGCCATGACTCCGACCGCCACCCCTAACACGGAAATGATCGAGATCAGCGAAATGAATTTTTGTTTTCGTTTGGCCCGGAGATACCGGAGACTGACAAACCATTCAAAGGTCATAATTCTGGCTCGGTAAGAAAAACAAAAAGCTACCTTGAAAAAATGTTATTTTTCCCGATTACTGCGTCACAATGAAAAGAAAAATACCTACATGTGACTAATATGCTGTTCTTCTTATTTTTCTGTTCCTTGTCCTTGGACAAAATATTTACTTTTTCAAAGCATCCAAAAGAATAATCAGCAAAAAAATAAAGTCAGCAGGAAAAAATCTGAACGGCATGTGAACGTCAGTCGCTTTTTTTTGCGCAGACGACGGGGTCGTCGGCCGGCATTGATGTCAGGCAGGCGTGGACCGTGACCTGTACGTCCTGATCAATGTCACTGTCATTTTCCGCCATCTCACTGATGATTTTCCGCCACCCGTCTTCATCGTTTTTTTTCAGTCCGTCACAAATGCGCCCGGATGTGTGACAACGAGTGCAATACATATTTATATAGGAGGCGCACTTTTCCCTGTTCACCTCTTTTGCAGAAGCGGTTCCGCATAAAAAGAACAGGATGACGAGAAGCAGGAAAAAATCTTTCATGGTCGAATCTCCGGTTTTTTATTGCTTTTTTTCTTCTTATTTTTCCGTACTGGTTCGACAGTTTCGGGCTTTAGATGCGGAAACAGGATGACGTCACGAATGGAGGGAGAATCGGTAAGCAACATGACCAGTCGATCAATGCCGATTCCTTCTCCCGCTGCTGAGGGCATGCCATACTCCAGAGCCCGGACATAATCATAATCCAGTTCCGGGTGGATTTCTTCATCATCACCGCGTTCATTAATCTGTTTGATAAAACGTTCGTATTGGTCCGCAGGATCGTTGAGCTCGGAAAAGGCATTTGCGATTTCCCTGCCGGTGATGAAAAGCTCAAACCTGTCGGTGACGTTCGGGTCTTCTTCATTTCGTCTGGCCAGAGGGGACACCTCGGTTGGATAGGAGGTGATAAAGGTGGGATTGATCAGTTTTTCTTCAACAAGCATTTCGAATAATTCGGTCTTTGCCTTACCGGGACCGGCCTCGGGCTGCAATTCAATACCCTTTTCTTTTGTTATTGCCATAATCTTTGTATCGTCGGCCAGGATTTCCGGGTCAATACCGGCCACTTCAATAAGGGCCTCCTCCATGGTATAGCGCTGCCAGGGCGGGGACAGGTTAACCGTGCTTCCCTGGTAGCTGATTTCCATGGAACCGGTAACTTCGGAGGCAATCCAGGAGATCAGCTCTTCCGTGAGGTCCATCAGGTCATGATAAGTGGCATAAGCCTGGTAGAATTCCAGCATGGTAAATTCCGGGTTATGCCGGGTGGAGAGCCCTTCGTTGCGAAAGTTGCGATTAATTTCAAATACCCGTTCAAATCCGCCTACAAGCAGACGCTTCAGGTACAGTTCCGGAGCAATGCGCAGAAACAGGTCCAGGCCTAAAGCGTTGTGGTGTGTTTTAAATGGCTTGGCCGTGGCTCCACCAGGCACCGGCTGCATCATGGGCGTTTCCACTTCAAGAAAACTGCGGTTACTGAAAAATTCACGGATCAGGCGAATGATCTCCACCCGTTTGCGAAAGGTATCCCGAACCTCGGGATTGACGATCAAGTCGACATAACGTTGGCGATAGCGGGTCTCCACATCTGTGAGGCCGTGAAATTTTTCCGGCAGCGGACGCAGAGATTTGGTGATCATCTGCAGGCCAGCGGCCTCTATGGAGAGTTCGCCGGTTTTTGTTTTAAACAGTTTGCCAACAATTCCAACGATGTCACCCACATCCCATTTTTTAAACTGTTTAAAGGTCTCGTCCCCAAGCAGGTCTCGTTTGGCATAGATTTGAATCCGTCCACTTTCGTCCTGGATATGAAAAAAGGCGGCTTTGCCGAATTTGCGCATGGACATAATTCTACCGGCTACGCGATAGTTTCCACCTTCCTGTTCATGGGATTCCGGAGCCAGTGTTTCACCCCGCGGAAGTATTTCCTTGATAGGTTGGGGCATTTTAAAGGTATTGCTGAACAGTTTAACACCGGATTCCGCAAGGATTTTTGCCTTTTCCCGGCGGGCCTTAAGAAGATTGTTTTGATTATCCATGGATTTTTTTTCTTAGGGTTCAATAAGTGGAGCAGTGTGCCTTCCTGTTTATGTCTGGAACTGTTATATCGACATTCAACTCGGGAAGTATTGCCTGCGCAGCCTGTTCGAGGTGGAGCGGGTCAGGAAAAGGACTCTTTCCGCCGCTTCCGGGGAGAGCGAGCCAGTGCCGCAACTTGGGGTAATAAGGGTTTGCTTGAGCAGTCTCCTCATGTCACGACCAGGTGTAACAAAAGCCTGCATTTGCCGGGTAAACAGATCGCTCAGCGATTCCGTGGATTCGGTGTTGATTTCTTCTTCTCTTGAAGTCGGAACTCCGCCCCAGGCAATAATAGAACCCCGGTCAAGGAAACCGGCAACCTCACTCTTCAGTGCGGCCATTTTGTCAAAAAAGCCATGGGCATCAAAGCTGAGTATATCAATACTGCTTTTCAGCAGAATCGACCAGTCAGTATTTGCGCAGACATGGATACCGGCAAGGCCCCCCGCTTGATGGACGGCCTCGGCAACCTCGTCTATCATTGTTCGGATTTCCTCGGCAGTGACTCCGATAAAGGCTGAAGAACCCAGTCCGGCCAGGGCCGGCTCGTCAATAAACAAGAGGATCGGTTTGTCGGTGGCACCGGCAAGAAGACGGGTCTGCCAGGCACTTTTCATACTGATTCCTTTGGTGACCATGTCACGGATGGTGTCATCAAAATATCCAGCCTTACCCTCCCTGTCCTTGATGCCGGTCAACATGGTAAAAGGTCCGGTAATCTGACCTTTGACAGCGGTGAGTCCACCTCGACCGGGCAGAGAATCAAGGAAAAGATACAACCCTGCCGCCCGTTCTTTACTGACCTGGAATCGGGAGCCGGCAAGCAAGGAGGGATTTTCAAGCGCGGCAAGATAATCTTCATAAAAGGCAAGCATCTCCGCCTCAAAATCGGGTCGGTTGATATCAAAAAGGATGCGCCCTTCCGGCCCGGCAATGTCCTCTTCAACAATACAGGGGATCCCCTCGGCAAACTGCGGCATCATCTGCTCAAGCGGATTGTGGGGCAGCTGCGGCCAGAGCGGAATTTCCGGAGTGGCGTCAAATATCCATTTCAAAGCCTTGGCATGATTGGTCAGCGGTACACTGCCGATCAGGACCGGCAGCCCGTTTGCGGAGAATCGACCTGTAGTTTCGGTCGTCATTGTTCAACCTCAATTATCGCCGGCCGACGGTATGACAGGTCGACCTGCGCTTCTTTCTATTTTTCAGGCGGCATGTATGCCGAAAAATTTAAACAGACAGGAAAAGTAATATAAGTAGTGCGAACAGTAAGTGATGTCAATTTTTTTCCAGGACTGCCACGCATTCAATATGATGGGTGTGGGGAAACATATCAATCGGAGTCACGGACATCAGCCTGTATTTTTTGACAAGTGTTTTCAGATCCCGGGTCAGTGTGGCAAGGTCACAGGAGATATACACAATCATTTCGGCTGGGATTTGTGCCAGTACTTCGGTCGCATGGCCAAGCCCCTTCCTTGGGGGATCAAGCAGGACAATATCGAAACGGGACTGCATGTTAGCGAGTTGTCGGAGATAACGGCTTACATCGGCGGTAATGAATTTGCTTTCATGTATTTCCGCATTGCGGGCATTAGTCCGGGCGGCGGCAACAGCGTTTTTATTGAGCTCAACTCCGGTAACCCTGGCTCCCCGGAGCGCCAGCGGAATGGAAAAATTTCCCATGCCGCAGAAAAGATCGAGAATTTTTTTCCCTGCAACAGTACCTGCCGCCGTAAGGACAATGTCTATGAGCTGTTGGTTCTGTTGCGGGTTAATCTGGAAAAAGCTGCGATTGTCCCATTGCAGGGTATAGTGATGTGTTGCAGTGGAAAATGATTGCCGAAGCAAAATCGGTTTCGGGATGAACATTGTCTGTCTTTTGTGTTGAAGCATCAGTCCCTTGAGATTAATTATACTGAGCATTGTCTCTAAAAGTGTTCGAGACGGTTGCCTGGTCTCCGACAGGAATAAAGTGGCGGCAACAGTCGTATCCTTTGGAGAACATATCAGCTCGATCTGGTTGCAGGATGAGGCGATTTCCGGCAACAGACCGGAGGCGCTCAGATTGAGCAGAACTCTGTTAAGGGCAGGAGCAGCCAGTGGACAGTGCGTGATGCTGACGAGCGCATGGCTCTGCATCTTATGAAAACCTATCCGGCCGTTTTTTGCGAGATGCAATCGTATTTTATATCGATATTCCTCGGAATGAGGCGACGGCAAAGGCAGGGGAATTTTTTTTTCGGGCAGCACATGCCCTCTAATCAGTGTTTCAAAAAGAATTTCTTGTTTAATTGCTAGCTGGTTACTATAGGGCGTGTGTTGGAGGCTGCAGCCTCCACAGGTGCCGAACTGTGGACACAACGGGGGGCAGCGTTGCGGGCTTGGCTGCTTAATAGAGAGAGTTGTTGCCTGGATATGCCCGGAAAATTGTTTAAGTTTCGCTACGTTGACTCTTTCTCCCGGTAAAACAAATGGCGTCATGACCACCATACCGTCATCAAGATGGCCCAGGCCATTGCCGCCGGCTATAATCTTTTTTATTTCAAGGGTATGTTCCGTTTGCACAGAAACCTCATTTAATGGTACAGTTACAGTTTAGGTAACCAGCATGGCTGGATCAAATTGGCCGGCCACAACAAACGATGAAAACCCCTTGCTTCGGCATGGGCAGGCTCTGCCTCAAGGGATTTTCGGATAAATATAACACGTTAAAACACAATAAACAGTTTTTCATCGGGGTTGAGGCCGGAAAGCAATCTGTTTTTTTGCTCCCGCATCCGTGAAAGAGTGTTTTTGAAGGATCTTTTTTTCAGTATTGAACTCTATCGATTATGCCGCAGGAAACAAAAAAACCTAAAATACTGGTTGTCGATGACGAACAGGTTCATCGATATATGTTAACCACCCTTTTTTCCGAATGGGATTGGGATTCCGCCGAGGCCGATGATGGCCGAACAGCGGTTGCGGCTGTTGAAGAAGGTCCCTATGACGCAGTGTTGATGGATGTACGCATGACGACTATGGATGGTATGGAAGCTTTACGGGAAATTCACGCCATCAACCCTGCCATTCCGGTGATCATTATGACGGCGTATTCTTCGGTTGACTCGGCGGTTGCGGCTATTAAACAGGGCGCCCATGATTATCTGACCAAACCGCTTGATTTTGACCGTTTGCGTGAGACCCTGGAAGTGGCCATGGGACATCGCAGGCAGTCGGAGGCTCCATCCGTGTCCGGAGAACCCTTTGGTGAGGACGATCGGATTATCGGGGCATCGGAATCCATGCAGAATCTCTGGGACATGATTCTGCATGTTGCGCCGACCGAGGCGACCGTGCTCATTACCGGCGAGTCAGGGACCGGCAAAGAATTGATTGCCTCTGCCCTGCACTATAAAAGTCATCGGGCCGAGGGACCGTTTATCAAGGTAAATTGTGCGGCCCTTACGGAAAGCCTGCTGGAATCCGAGTTGTTTGGTCATGAAAAAGGCGCCTTTACCGGTGCAGATCGAAGGCGGGAGGGACGATTTGTTCAGGCCGAGGGAGGCACCCTGTTTCTCGATGAAATTGGAGAAACGAGCCCGGCCATGCAGGCCAAACTGTTACGGGTGCTGCAGGAACATGAATTGCAGCGGGTGGGTGGGCAGGAAACGCTGTCCGTTGATGTACGTATTTTGACAGCCACTAACCGCGATCTCGAAAAGGAAGTCGAGCAGGGGAATTTCAGAGAGGATCTTTTTTACCGGTTGAATGTAGTCGTTCTTGATGTACCGGCCCTGCGGGAGAGAAAGGGCGATATTCCGCTCCTTTCCGAATATTTTTTTAAATCGTTTGCCGAAAAAAATAACCGCCAGGTGGCAGGAATTACCCCGGAGTGCATGGATGTGCTGGGCCGCTATCCCTGGCCTGGTAATGTCCGTGAGCTGGAAAATGCTATTGAGCGCGGAGTAATCCTGATGCGCGGGGAATATCTCGATATCAGCGGCCTACCATTGACCATCCAACGCTGGGCCGACAAGAACGCGCCTGAAGAAACGGCCGAACCGGCAACTCTTAAAGAGGCGGAAAAGGCGTTAATTTTAAAAACACTCGACGAGACCGGTGGCAACCGGAGCGAAGCGGCAAGGCGTTTGCAAATTACCCGGAAGACATTACTCAATAAGTTGAAAAGTTATGAAGAACAGGGACGGTGATTCCCTGGTGCCGAAAGATTTGTACCGACATGACTGAGTCAAAGAGACAAACCATAACCATCCACGAAAACAGGCCGGAATTGTATGGATTTGTGGCTAATTTTCGGACAAGATATTAACCATGCAGCAACCTGTTTCCCCCTATAACCACGCCTTGCTTGCCGCCTCTCTTGCCGTTCACCGCCTGCTGCTCAGTGAGCAGGATCTGCCCACGCTTTTACAGGGAGCCTGCGACCAACTTGTCAAGAATGCATTGAACCAGGCTGCCATGCTTGTGCTGCTTGACAACGAAGTGGGAAGTGTAATTACTGCTGAAGCCGGTCTTGGGACACGTTTTAATCGAATTATGGACCAGTTGCGTAATTCCGAGTTACCGGATTGTGGAAGACGATGCCTGGCACGGGAGGACGGAGCAGCCATTTTTTGTGACCGCTGTAATTGTGGCGTATGCGGCAATGGTCGGAAAGAAAAAAGCAAAGCCGTTGCCGTTGCCATTCGGTGCCGACCCGGACTTGTCGGCTTCCTGGTTATTGAGCTTCCTCTCTCTCCGGACATTGGTCAGGCGGAATTGGATCTCTACCAGGAAATGGCTCATTCCATCAGCCAGGCCTTGGGACGGTTGTTTGCCGTTGAGGAGGCGCGGCAAAGGGAACTTGAGTTGAAGCGGGTGGAGGAACGGTTTGAACTGGCCCTTTATGCTTCAAGGGCCGGATTGTGGGACTGGAATATTAAAACCGGAGAGATGTATACCAGCCCGGACCGCAGGGAATTTCTGAACTATATGGATGGTGACGATGATCCTGGAGTTTCTCCACTGCAGGGACTCATCCATCCTGATGACCAGAAGAGAGTTATGGATGTGCTCAATGATCACCTTGCCGGAAAGACGGATGAGTATCGGATTGAATACCGGATCAAGGACCGGCAGGGAAACTGGAAATGGTTTCTTGATCGCGGCAGAGTTGTAGAGAGAGACGAAAAAAACATGCCGGTCAGGATGACCGGTACCCACCAGGATATAACCCGTCAGAAAAACCAGGATGAGACCCTGGCCGCGGTTCAGAAACAGCTGCATGAGGCTGTAAATCATGAACGGAATTTCCTTCAGACCGTTATTGACGGTGCTGCCGATCCGGTGATGGCAATTGATATTGATTATAATATCCTGCTTATGAACAGGGTGGCGGCAAAGCTGCTTCAGGTGGACCCTGAACTTGTTTCCCTGGCGGGAGAAAAATGTTATCAGTTTTTTTTCGACAGAGACCAGCCCTGTACGAATAGCTTTTATCCCTGTCCGGTACGGGAGGTACGAAAAACCAATCGCCCTGTTACCCTGATCCATGAGTCCTACCATGGCAATGGCGTGAGTAATATTTTTGAGCTTGAGGCTTCGCCCCTGCGAGACAAGGAGGGAAATATTTACGGGGTCATTGAAGTTGCCCGGAACATAACCGATCGGTTGCGGACGGAAAAAAAGTTGAGGGAGAGCCAATCCAGGCTGTATCATCTGGCACATCACGACTCCCTGACCGGCCTGCCCAATCGGTTGCTCTTTGAAGACCGTCTTGAACAGGCCATTCTGAAGGCCCGACGAACCGGGGCCAAATTGGGAATTCTTTTTCTTGATCTTGACCGGTTTAAACATATCAATGATACCCTTGGTCATGATGTGGGGGACGGCCTGCTTATTGCTGTTGCCAAGCGCCTGCAGAACCAGTGCCGTCAATCAGATACAATGGCAAGGCTTGGCGGTGATGAATTTGTTTTCATTCTTGATAATCTACGTGATCGCAGCGGCGCAGAGGTGGTTGCCGGGAAAATTTTATCCGCTCTGGCTCGACCGATCCTTGTCAACGAGCATGAGTTACAGGTTTCCACCAGTATCGGGATTGCCGTGTATCCTGATGATTCCGATGATATTGAGGGCGTGATCAAATACGCGGATATTGCCCTGTATCAGGCCAAAGAAGATGGCCGCAACACATACAGATTGTATAGTCCCGATATGGAGCAGGTGGTCGATTCTTCCCGCTCTCTTGGAACAAGAGAGATCTGAGGGCTGTATGCTTAGGGTTCGGTCAAAAATAACTTCGCATTCTGAGTTGACACTGCAACATATCTTCAGCCGATCCTCAATCATGATATCCTCGATGTAGCCCTGCTACGCCTACGGTTTCATTCAATCAGATCGACTAAATCTATATCACATTGTCCACTCATCTCTACGAAGTTATTTTTGACCGAACCCTTAGTTGACGGCACATGTTGTCTGTGGTATGGGCGAGTTTCCGCTTTCTTGTTGCAGGTGTCGAGGCGGGAAGAGAAAATGCGGGCAGGTATCTGATTTAGAGAAAAATGATAGTTGGAGAATGGATTTATGCGGACGGATATACTTCATATAGGCGCTGGAGAGCTGACCTATGAGATTAGAAATATTGTTAATGTGGGCAGCAAGTTGCAGGAGCTTGGCGTGCTGGTTAACTGGGAAAATATTGGTGATCCCGTTGCAAAGGGAGAAAAAATCCCAGGTTGGATGAAGGATATTGTTGCCGATGCCGTCCAGCAGAGTTCGACTTACGGTTACAGCCCGACAAAGGGCGTGCTCTCGACCCGGGAATTTATAGCTCGTGAAACCAACGCCAGGGGGGGGGCGCAGATTGATGCGGAAGATATTATTTTTTTTAACGGGCTGGGTGACGCCATATCCAAGGTGTTTGGATTCCTTAAGCGCACGGCCCGGGTGATTGTGCCAACACCAAGTTATACAACCCATTCTTCCGCCGAGGCCGCCCATGCGGGCGATCAACCGGTGACCTACATCCTGGATCCTAACCATCTCTGGTATCCGGATCTTGAGGATATTGAAAACCACATCAAATTTAATCCTGCTGTGGCCGGAATATTAGTGATTAACCCTGATAATCCGACCGGGGCAGTGTATCCGGCCGAGGTCATTCGAGCCATTGTCGATATTTGCGAAAAAAATGACCTTTTTATTATTTGTGATGAGGTTTATCAGAATATCACCTATAACGGAACGACTGCCGCGCCACTCTGTACGATTATCGGCGACAAGGTGCCGGCGCTCTGCATGCGGGGTACTTCCAAGGAGATGCCCTGGCCCGGCGGACGTTGCGGTTGGATAGAGGTGTATAACGGTCACCGCGATCCCATGTTTGAGACCTATGTCAAGTCTATTTTAAACGCCAAAATGCTGGAAGTCTGCTCCACAACCCTGCCCCAGGTGGTATTGCCCCGCATAAAAAGCCATCCCCGGTACCAGGTGTATCTTAACGAGCGCATCAAACGCTATGAGCGTTATTCCGGGCTGGCTTACGATATTTTAAAGGAAACCAAAGGAATCCTTGTCAATCGAACCAATGGCGCTTTTTATATGAGTGCCGCTTTCATTGACGGGCAACTTACTCATAGGCAAACCCTGCCCATTGAAAATGACGAGGTCAGGGAAACAGTGGAAGACCTGGTCTCCGGTCCGAATGTGTCCCTTGATAAGCGTTTTGTCTATTATCTGCTGGCCTCCACCGGTGTTTGCGTAGTCCCGCTGTCTTCTTTTGCAACCAACCTGCAGGGATTTCGCATTACTCTGCTTGAACGTGATGAAAAGGAATTTGTTAAGATTTTTACCACGATCTCCAAGGCTATTGACCGGTATCTTGCTTCGTAAGACTTCTGTCCCGCAATTTTTTTCGTTGCATATCCCGGAGTAAAACCGGATGTGCAACGTGCGGTTTTTTTCATGCTTTTCTCGCGGTTTTCCTCCCTTGACACGGGTTTTACCTATACTTAATGTTCCGACCAGATTTGTTGATTCTTTGTGTTTTATATACTTGGGCGGTTTTCATCGTTGCCTGTGATATATGCGGATTAGGTATTTGCCTATCTGCTAAATTATGGGTAAATGGGGCAAAACGTAGGCTCCCGGAAAGTTCTTTTTATCGGTGACACTTGCCAGGAAAGCCTATTCTAATAATGTGTCTTTTTCACTTGTCGATAAATGAAATGCTCAGTCTTATAGTCTGTGTAAATAGAGGAGAGCTTTTCTTTTAAGCGACAGGGGCTATCTCTTTGAAATAAAGCAGCATGTCTGGATAAAAAAAATCAGTTCACAGTCACAACCAACCATGAAAAGCGGCCGGAAAATTACTGTTTCGGGTACATATTTTTGAATAAACAAACAGGAGTATTCAAGTGGGAGAAGAACGAAGGCAACGGGATATAAGAATGAATGAAGAACTGGAGATCCCCGAGGATCTGGGTGCGGTTGATGAGATTGCTGACCAGGATGAAGAGGGGACAGGGGATATAGCCGCCTTGCGGGAGGAACTCGAAAACACAAAAGAACGTGTATTGCGCATTGCCGCTGATGCTGAAAATTACAAGAAACGCATGGAGCGGGAAAAAGAAAAAATGCTCAAGTATGCCGGAGAAAATATTCTTCGGGAATTATTGCCCACTGTGGATAATCTTGAGCGGGCTCTGGAACAGGGAAGGACGGAAACCGGAGATGCCGGCAAACAACTGGAAGCATTGCTTGAAGGAGTTGATTTGACCTATAAGGGGCTTTTATCCGTTCTGGAAAAATTCAATGTACAACCGATTGAGTCCGTGGGGCGTGAGTTTAATCCTGACGAGATGGACGCGTTGACTATGGAGGCGAGTGAAACCATACCTGTAAATCATGTGTTACAGGAATTTGCCAAAGGGTATCGTTTTAAAGACCGGGTGTTGCGTCACGCGCAGGTGGTAGTTTCCAGCGGCAAAAATTCATAAGATATACGCCCTTGACAATGGAACAATCATGCGCATTGTAGGAGTGCAGGAAGAAACTGTAAATTGGGGTGATGAGGTTTCCGGCAGATGTGTTTCTTTCGGCGGGAATTTTGAGCTGATTTTTAAAGCTGTTATTTTTTATTAATTAGCGTTTTTTCAGTATGCTACGCTAAATTTTAATATTAAAAAATTGTTAAAAATTTTATATTAACCTTTTGTTGGTGAGAAAGTTTTTTAATAAGGACTAAACAGCTTCCGGGCTGATGATGGATACCATAAGGAGACAGGAGATATAATCATGGGAAAAATAATTGGAATTGATTTGGGAACGACCAACTCATGTGTAGCAATCATGGAGGGTGGGGAACCCAAGGTAATTGAAAATAGCGAGGGAAACAGGACCACTCCTTCCGTGGTTGCTTTTACTGATAACGGCGAACGATTGGTCGGACAGGTAGCAAAAAGACAATCTGTGACCAATCCAACAAAGACCTTGTTTGCCATTAAACGGCTTATCGGCCGTAAATTCACCGATGCCGAGGTGAAAAAATCCATAGAGATCAGTCCCTTTAATATTGTCGAGGGTCCCGGCGGCGATGCAATGGTCGAAGTGGATGGCAAGAAATACAGCGCCGCGGAAATATCCGCCATGATTCTTGGCAAAATGAAGCAGACGGCTGAAGAGTATCTTGGTGAACCAGTAACCGAGGCCGTTGTCACGGTGCCGGCATATTTTAACGATGCGCAGCGTCAGGCAACAAAAGACGCGGGCAAGATTGCCGGCCTGGATGTGCAGCGAATTATCAATGAACCGACTGCCGCCTCCCTTGCCTATGGTCTTGACAAAAAAGGTGAGGAAAAAATTGCTGTATTTGACCTTGGTGGAGGAACGTTTGATGTCTCTATTCTTGAGATTGGAGACGGCGTCTTTGAGGTAAAATCAACCAATGGCGACACTTTTCTTGGTGGCGAAGATTTTGACATGCGTATCGTCAACTGGCTTGCTGATGAGTTTAAACGTGACCAGGGTGTTGATCTGCGCAACGATAATATGGCCCTGCAGCGCTTGAAAGAAGAAGCGGAAAAGGCCAAGAAGGAATTATCCACCGCCATGGAAACGGACATTAATCTTCCCTTTATCACAGCTGACGCTACCGGACCGAAACATCTGAATATTAAGTTGTCCCGGGCAAAACTTGAAAGCCTGGTGGACGATTTGATAGAACGGACTGCCGGTCCCTGTATGACGGCGTTGAAGGATTCCAACTTGAGCGCTTCTGATATTAACGAGGTAATCCTTGTCGGCGGCATGACCCGTATGCCGAAGGTTCAGGAGAAGGTCCAAGAAATATTCGGTAAAGAGCCGCATAAGGGAGTGAATCCCGATGAGGTGGTCGCCATTGGCGCCGCCATTCAGGGTGGGGTGCTTAGAGGTGATGTTAAAGATGTTCTTCTGCTTGATGTAACACCGCTTTCTCTTGGTATTGAGACTCTGGGCGGTGTCATGACCAAGTTGATTGAAAAAAACACCACGGTACCGACTAAAAAGAGCCAGATTTTCTCAACAGCGGCAGATAATCAGCCTGCGGTTTCGATTCATGTTCTTCAAGGTGAGCGGGAGATGGCCTCGGATAATAAGACCATCGGTCGTTTTGAATTGTCTGATATTCCGCCGGCACCGCGCGGAGTACCTCAGATCGAGGTGACTTTTGATCTTGATGCAAACGGTATTTTGCATGTTTCGGCCAAAGACATGGGCACCGGCAAGGAACAGTCTATCCGCATCACGGCTTCTTCCGGTCTCTCAGAGGAGGAAATTGAACGGATGCAGAAAGATGCCGAGCTGCATGCAGAAGAGGACAAGAAGCGTAAGGAACTGGTTGAGGCCAAAAATAATGGCGATTCCATGATTCATATGACTCAGAAAAGTCTGACCGAGCTCGGAGATAAAGTGGATGCCGAGACCAAGGGGAATGTGGAAAGTGAGATCGAAAACCTGAAAAAGGTACTGGAAGGCGATGACGTGGAGGCCATCAAGGGTGCCACTGAGAAATTGACCCAGGCCTCTCATAAACTGGCTGAATTGATGTATGCCCAGGCTTCTCAGGATCAGGGCGGAGCCGCAGGCGGACCTGGCGCGGGTGCCGGTGGTGCTGCTGGCGCGGGAGCTGCCGGAGCGGGAGCTGCTGGTGGAGGAGCAGCCGGGTCTTCCGGCGGCGGTAATGACGATGATGATGTTGTAGACGCCGACTTTGAAGAAGTAAAATAAGTCGCTTCAGCGTTAGAAAGGCAAAAGGGGAGTACGGATGCAAATCCGTGCTCCCCTTTTTTGTGTTTTTGGTTTATCTTCCATCTCCCGGGAATATTTAACCTTGAATCCTCAACCGTGAATTATAGATTATGAAACGCATTCTTTCAGGCATACAGCCTTCAGGCCAGCTTCATATAGGCAACTATTTCGGCATGATGAAAACCATGATTTCCAACATGGAGACATCTGATCTCTATGTTTTTATCGTTGATCTTCATGCCTTGACTTCGGTGCATGACAGGGAAAAGCTCAGTCGTGGCACTCTTGAAGCTGCCGCCGATTTTTTAGCCCTTGGCCTTGATCCCGACCGTTGCACTTTCTGGGTGCAATCGGATGTACCGGAGGTCTGCGAGTTGATGTGGATACTTTCCACCCTGACGCCCATGGGATTGCTCGAACGCTGTCATTCCTACAAGGACAAGGTGGCCAAGGGTATTGCCGCCAGTCATGGTCTTTTTGCCTATCCGGTGTTGATGGCCGCGGATATTCTTTTATATCAATCCGACATTGTGCCGGTGGGCAAAGACCAGAAACAACATCTTGAGGTAGCTCGTGATATTGCCATCAAGTTCAACAATACCTTTGGCGAGACTTTTGTAGTGCCGGAGCCGTCGATCAACGAAACCACGGCTATTGTACCGGGTCTGGACGGTCAAAAGATGTCAAAGTCTTACGGAAATACCATTCCGATTTTTCTTGATGATAAACCTCTGCGGAAAAAAGTGATGGCTATCCAGACCGATGCCACGCCGGTGGAAGATGCCAAGGACCCGGAAAAATGTAATCTCTATGCCCTGCTCTCCTTGTTTGCTTCAAAGGAAAAACTTGCCGAGGTTCATGATCTGTACGTGAACGGCGGGGCGGCGTATGGGTATATCAAGCAGGACCTTTTTGAGCTTATCCTGGATTATTTTGCCGGGGCCCGGGAAAAGAAAAAAGAACTGCTGGCCAACCAGGATTATCTGCGGGAAGTCCTGCATAAAGGAGCGGGCAAGGCTCGGGCCAGGGCGAGCCGGACCCTTGATCTGGTTAGAGACCGGGTGGGGTTGCGCTATTAGCGGATTGGAAAATTACTTTATCAGGTTGGATGCGGTTGAATTACATTCTCATTACACCCTTTCAAATATCAGTTTGATAATTGTCGCGGCCACGACGATGAGAAAAAAGATTCTGATAAAGTAAGTTTCTCTTTTACTGACCAGGGTGGAACCGCAATAAGCGCCGATAATTTGTCCCGCGCCCATGGCGATCCCTGCCGTCCAGAGTACCAATCCGGAGTAGATGAAAACCGCGAGGGCGACAATATTGCTGGTAACATTGAACAGCTTGGTCTGGGCGGTGGCCTGCTTGAGATCAAGCCCGACAAGCACTACAAGTGATATTGTCCAGAAATTGCCTGTACCCGGTCCGAAAAAACCGTCATAGAAACCGAGCAAAAGACCAAAAAAGGTGTAAAAACAGAGATGATTTATTTTATGCGGTTTCTGCTCAAAGCCCAGTTTTGGTGATAATGCAGTGTAGACAAAAAGGACAATCAACAGGGCAATGATCATGGTTTCCAGAAAGCCGGCACTGAAATGCTGCACCACAATGGCGCCAACCATTGCTCCGATGAAACTGAAAAAAAATCCTGTGAAAAGTTCACGCGGATTCATCAGTCCCCTTTTTGTATAATTCATGGCCGCGGTCAGGCTGCCGCAGGAACTCTGCAGTTTATTGGTTGCCAGTGCCTGATGTGGTGGGATGCCGACTGCCAGCAGCGCGGGCACGGTAATTATTCCGCCTCCTCCGGCGATCGAATCCACAAAACCGGCCAGTCCTCCTGCCAGAAAAAGCAACAAAAGGGTTGGGGTCGCTAAGTCTGCCAATCCTTTCCCCTGTTATCTTCAATAAGCACTGCTTCCTGTTATTCGGGACGGGCCAGGGTTATGATCCTGCCCAGTTCCGCGTATTGCGGCCCGCCGAGACGACCTATTGGATTGAGTTGTTCCGGTGCGATGCGGGTTTTTTCATCTGTTTGTTCGAGTATGGCCGCATCTGTAATGTAGATATGATGAATCCGGCCAAGGATCATGGCATAGGGGCCCTTACCGATTTCTTTGATTTCATACAGGCTGCAGGCCATGGCCACCCGACTGTCCTTGATTCTGGGTAGACGCGACCCTTCAAAACCGGTCAACCCAAGTCCCAGTTCTTCCACTTCGGACACTCCTGCCGCCATGGTTGCAGCGCTCGCGTTCATGGGCTCCAACTGTTCCCGGGAGGGAATATGGAGAACAAAATCTTTGCGTTCCTTTATATTGGCCCGGGTATCTTTCAAAGTCCCATCGGGTTTCTTACTGATTGAAATCATAACGAGCGGCGGATTACTGCAGATTGGGGCAAAATAGGAAAACGGCGCCAGGTTGAAGCTTCCATTCGCATTCTCCGACAACACCCAGGCAATGGGCCTGGGTATGATTGTCTGGGCCATGACCGAATATATCTGCGCGGCGTTTTGTCTGGCAAGATCAATATTCATGAAGATCTCCTTCTATTTCTGTAGTTCGACGTATGTATCCCACAGGGTGGGACAATCAGAAGATGTGTCAATGTAACAGGAGCAGGTAGCATACGGCAAGAGCTATCTGCATCAGGGCAAAGGGGAGGGCTTTTTTGATGAAGCCGAGAAAGGAAAGGCTGAGTTCGTGTTTATGGATAATGGTGACCGCAACCAGAGTTGAGGCCGAGCCGATGGGGGTGATATTGCCGCCGAGATTTGCGCCGAAAATGACGGACCACCAGAGGGATGAATCACCGGAGATACCCTGGGCGGAAAGAATTTTCGCCAGCATGGCCGACAGGGGAATGTTATCCGTTACCGAACTGAACACTGAAGAGGCGAGAAGCAAAGAAACAAGGCCGCTTTTTCCTTGACCGTCTTTTCCTATGAGATGACCGACGCCTTTACCGATGAGCTCCAGTACTCTGGCATGCTCCATCACATTGATGATTACAAATAAAAAGATAAAAAACAGGATCAGGTCCCAGTCAATGGCCCGGTAAAAAGGATCAACCTCGTGTTTAAAACGAATGAGAACAATAATGGCAAAACTCATGGCCACAAAGCCGAGGCCCAGGTCTTTTATGACCGGAGTGATGGAAGTGGCGGCAATCATACCGATAAAGACCACCAGCAGGACGGCGGCAAAAATAAAAAAACCGCGACTGGCAATAGAATCCTTTTCATCAAAACTTTTGACCAGCTCTCCGGCCTCTTTTTTTTCCTGGTCAAGCCGTATGGGATGAATATCAAATAGCCGGGCACCTAACAGTAATGTTGCCGCCGTGGCCACAAAGACATAGGGACTTGCCTTGAGGAAAAACTCTGTGAACGTGATTCCCGCCGTGTTACCGACAATGATATTGGGCACCGAACTGATCAAGGTGAGCAGACCGCCTACATTGGTCAGCAGTCCTTCAATAAGCAAAAAACCCAGGAGCTTGTTTGTATGCTTAAGTTTGTTGAGGGAAACAGCAGTCAGCGAACCGACGATAATCATGGCTGTCACATTATTAAGCACTGCAGAAAACACCACTGTCATCAGGCCGTAAGCCCAGAGCAGCTTCAGTGGATCACCGCCGGATATTTTAGTCAGTTTGATGGCAACCCAACTGAACAGGCCGGAACGGGAGGTTACATCAACAAACAGACTTGAGCCGATGATAATGGCAATGACCTCCCAGTCAACGGCTTCAATATAGACCGGCATATGCAGTTTATGACCACCAGGTAGAATAATATCACCAAAAGGAATGATCCCGAGTCCCGAGGCGATCAGCAGGCAAAAGATAGCAAATGTGCCGACAATGATGGATTTCTTGGCGTGTATTTTTTCTTCAAGCGCAAGAGCCAGGATCATGGAAGCCAGTAAGGCGCCAAAAAATAAAGTAGTGCCCTGGCTGATGTGTGCGGTATGTTCCATTATCTGCATAGTCTTGTAGAGATTAGATCATCAGTAAAGGGATCTGCCTCAGTTCCACGGCCAGCGGATAGGCAATCGAATTCATTGCCTGCTGGCGTTCATCTTTGGCATGCATTACCAGCAGATCAAGCTTCCGGGCCTCAATCTGCCGGTGATACTCCTGCAGGCCGTGCCCGAAACGAACCATGGAACGGATATCAAGGGTAATCCCATGTTCCTTGAGTATTTCAGTGCAGCTTAAAAAGTAATCTTCGGGTTCCTTGAGCAGTTGCTCTGCAAGACGGGTACGGGCAAGCTCGGTATCTATCACGTCAATCTTGCCGATGGCATCCATGTAGCGATTAAAAATATACTGATTTTCCACATGACTGAGGAATAAAGTCCCGGTGGACTGGGTCAGGCGGACCGCGTAATTAATAAGGTCATGGTTGATTGCCACCAGGTCTGAAACCACCATGACTTCTTTTAAATCCTGCATTGCGTGCTCAGCCATATACCCTGCCTGGGGATGCGGCAGGATCAGAACAGGAGTCGTTGTTTTCTGGATAAGCACATCAAGATGTTCGCCAAGGGAATGGGGAAACCGCCATGCCCTGGAGTGAAGATTGCGGTAACTGCAGATCAAATCAAGAGTATATGCAGCTGTCAGCTGCAATAATTCCTCTGTGGTTTGGAATTCATCACCGGTTACGAGAAAAAAGCTCAGGTCCTCAGACGAGCCAAGGACGGAAAGAAACGATTGAACGCGCTTCTGAAAAACCTTTGCTTCATCTGCGGAAAGATCGGTAATTATTAATATCGATGCGATGGGAATTTGTCTATATTCCAACCGCTCCTTAACCGATGCTCGAAAAATACTTTCAAATTGATCCACATTTGCCATAGAGCAATCCTTTTTTTGAAAAGCTAACAGTAGCGCGCCTGGCAGTAAATTAAAATTTCTTTAACTGTAACTGTTTAGCGCCCATTCTTCACTCATTTTGGTTTTCTCGAATAGCACAAGTATGCTTCAAAGACCTAAATAATCAAATATGTGGAATTCCTGAACAGTTAGATTCCGAAGTAAATACAAGTTTTTTTGCATCTACCAGAATAGTTACCTTTAATTTTTATAAAGGCATCAAACCGAGGTTTTTTTATTCGCTTTCGGTTATAGAAAGCTAACAAAAAACCTGAGAGGAGATCAAGATCAAGTTGCTCGGCAACCAAAATGGACAGGCCGTTGATTGATTTATGCATATCCGTGACTCCGGAAGCAATGTACACCTGAGCAAAGTTGGTCGAAAAAACAGTACCGATTCTTCAGCATCGATAGCACTCTGCTCAGGGTAGTCGCTGAAAAGTAATCCCCCACCTCTACGGACAACTGATCAGTCACGAAAATCCTCAGTCAGGATCCTTTTGATTGTGCGGAATCATGGAGCAATTGTTTACGAGGTATCGGGACCAGTGTCGCTCCAGAGTGTGGACTCCCGGATAGTTTCTGTTGCCAGCAGGTAAGGGCATGGTAGGATGGCTCATGCCGGCGACAATACTCGGCCCGGCTCAGCCCACTCCTTTCCTGTGCCTTTACATGAACCTGCCATTGTCGATGATTTCCTGGTTGCGCCGTTCTTGAAAGGTGTCTCGTCATTGGAATTCTCCTTGAATGATTTCTGGAGATCCATGTTAACCGCATCTTTTTTTGATTTTTTTTTTGGGGTCATTTTTAGGCGCTGATAGGGGGGCAAATTTGAATTCTGATTGACAGAAAATGGTTCAAGCATTTTAACCCGCCAGAAATAAGACATTTTCAGGTCGCCGCTGACACACCATCCATCTTTATTTTTTTGATTGAATTTGTCTTGTTGTCACTTTTCCCATTGCATCTATTTTTGGGAACCGCAGTCAAATATAGGTTTGTCATGTCGGGTTCAGTCTCCTGTTGTCCTCTTTTTTACCCACTTGTTCGACTTGCTTTGAAATTGAGGAACATTTTGCCCGCTTCGTTACGTGTGACAATAAAAAACATTGACAAAGCGAGGGGCTGCTTTATACTTAATCGTTAAATAGCGATATATAGATTGTTGTAAAAGGGATTGTTCGAGTCACGAAGGCCGTGGTTGATCTCGGCAGAGTGTTGGGCCTTACCCTTGTTGCGGAGAAAAACAGGGCTTTTGTTGCCGTAATAATTCGAAAGTGCATAGCCCTGCCCGAGGCAGTTATTTTTTCGGGATTGCAGAGGTAATAACAAAGGAAAATAATATGGAACCTATTCAAACTCCCGGTTGCGGGTGCACAAAATCGGAATCAGACCTGCCCTTGGAAAGCAAAAGCAAATGTAAGGCAGCCTTTTTAGGCATGATAGGGCTTGTGCTCTGGTATGTTATCTACGGACAATTAGAGCCTTTTTCAGAATTCTTTACCTACTCCTTGCTCAGTCTTGAAAAAGACGGCCATTTCGGGGGTGCGATCCAGTTTTTTGTCTATGAAGTTCCCAAGGTCATGATGCTGCTCACCCTGATCGTGTTTATCGTCGGCATGATTCGTTCTTTTTTCACCCAGGAACGCACCCGAAGATATCTGGCCGGAAAACGTGAAACCGCCGGCAATGTCATGGCCTCCCTGCTTGGCATTGTCACACCGTTTTGTTCCTGCTCGGCAGTGCCGCTTTTCCTTGGCTTTGTTCAGGCCGGGGTACCACTGGGAGTGACTTTTTCCTTTCTTATCGCCGCGCCAATGGTTAACGAGATCGCCCTGATTCTGCTGTATGGGCTGCTCGGCTGGAAAGTTGCTGCTTTATACCTTGGAACCGGGCTTATGATTGCCATGGTCTCAGGCTGGATCATCGGCCGTTTCCATCTTGAACACTGGATTGAAGACTGGGTTCAGGAGTTGCGGGCGGCAGAGGCTGTTGTGGTTGAAGAAAAACTCACCTGGGCGGATCGGGTGCAGCGCGGCCGTGAAGCTGTGCGGGATATCGTCGGTAAGGTCTGGATTTATGTGGTCGCCGGCATTGGTGTCGGCGCGGCCATCCATGGTTATGTACCGGAGGATTTTATGGCTTCCATTATGGGTAAGGACGCCTGGTGGTCGGTTCCTACCGCGGTTCTGGTCGGTATACCCATGTATTCCAATGCCGCAGGAATTGTGCCCATTGTCGAAGCACTGCTGGGAAAAGGCGCGGCTCTTGGAACGGTGCTGGCCTTTATGATGAGCGTTATTGCCCTGTCTCTGCCGGAAATGGTTATTCTGCGTAAGGTGCTGAAACCAGCACTGATCACTGTGTTTATTGCTGTTGTTGGCAGCGGAATTTTATTTACCGGTTTCTTATTCAATATGATTATCTAACCAGGATTCTGAAAAATGTAAGGAGAAGAAGATATGGAAATCAAAGTATGCGGACCAGGATGCGCGTCCTGTAAACAGGCGGAAAAGGTTGTTCAGGATGTTGTTGCGGCAAAGAGAAGTGATGCCTCTATCAGTAAGGTGACTGATTTTGCGGAAATGGCCAAGCTGGGCATCTTTTCCACCCCGGCTGTGGTCATTGACGGCGAGGTGAAATGCGTCGGCCGGGTCCCCAAACAGGCCGAGGTGGAAGAGTGGCTCGGGTAAATCGATACAATTGTCGCATGGCCGTGAAAAAAATCGACAAAACTTCGTCATACCGGAGCGTGTCGAGAGGAGCTGGAGCGGCGCTGCTTTTTTGCCTGTTATTTCTGGGTTTTTCCGCGTCGCTTCAGGCACGGAATCTGAGTGATATCCTGCTGCAGGTGGAAAAGAACACACCGGCCCTGCAGGCGGCCCATGCGCGGACAAAGGCGCAGCAGTCAGCTCTGAAGAAAGAAAAAAGCAGCTATTTCGGTGAGATTGACGCCCTGGCAAAGAGCAGTAACTATGATGATGACCGGTTGATCAATCCTATGACCTTTCCCGTCAATATGCGGGCTGAACTCTTTGATGATAATCAGATCGGCTACGGAGTCAGCGGTCGTCTGCCGCTTGATATCAATGGACGGATTACGGCCCGGGTAAAAGCGGCGGATAAGGAACTTGCCGCGGTCCTGGCCGGAGAGGGAAATGTCCGTCTCCATGTGCTGCACTTGGCAGCCGATCTTTATCATAACCTTGAAGGACTTAAGGGCCTTGAAGAGGCTCTGCACAAGCAGATTGAGGCACTGATCGCTCATATCAAGGTTGTCACGGTTGCCATTGGTGCCGGCAGGGTGGCGCCGGTGGAAAAATTGCGCCTGGTTGCCGATCAGGAGGCAGTGAAAGGAAAACTGGCCGCCCTGACCGGCAATGAACAGGGTATCAGGGCTCGGCTGGCATCGCTTATGGGCGTGCCTTCTTTTTCCGAGCCGGTTGCTCCTGTTGCTGACAAACCGGGCGCTTTCAGCGCCCAGGCCGGAAAAATTGACAATCGGCCGGATATTCAGGTTGTCCAATCAAAGGGCGAAGCCGCCGATGCCAGGGTGCAGGCTGCCTTTGCCGACCGTCTGCCGGCTCTGGGTCTTTCCGGCTCCTGGCTGCGAAATCAGGGGTTCAATGGCGAAGGTGATGATACCTGGGCCCTGTTTGCCACCCTGCAGGTTCCACTCTGGGATGGCGGTGGCCGCAGGGCCGCGGTTGAAGAGGCCCGGTCCAACCGTCTGGCGCTCAGGCATGATCTGGCCGCGCTCCAAAACCAGGCCAGGGCGGAAGTTGTTGCGGCCCAGGCGGACTGGCAGGCGGCCCGGGTCGGCTATCAGGCGGCAATTGCCTCTGTCACGGCAGCCCGGGAAACAGAACGGATTCAATCCGACCGTTTTACCGAAGGTCGGCTCTCGGCAGCTGATCTGGTGGATGCCGAAGCCGCGCTGGCCTCGGCCAGATCAAATAAGGTCCTTGCCCTGACCAGTTGGTGGCAGGCCGGAGATCATGTCAGACGTGCGCTCGGACTGGAACCTTATGCCTATCAAAAGTCTGCCGCAACCCCTTAAGCCTGTTTTCCGGAATAAGATTTTTTTAAATAAAAAGGAGCCTTCATGGTCACCAGGAAAAAATTTTTAACCTATCTAATACTGTTTCTCGTCGTTTTGATTCCGGCTACCGGGGCAGTTATTCTTCATAAGCGAAGAGCCTTGCAGGTTGCCCATGTGCCGAAAGAGACCCTTGCGCCCTGGGCTTTACATGTTGCCACTGTAACCGATGAACCGGTGACTTCAGGTTTTCCCGCCCTGGCAAAGATTGCCAGTCGTCAGCCGGTGACCATCATGGCCAGAATTACGGGCCGGATACTTGAAATGGGACCGCGTGAAGGTGTGGCCGTAAAAAAAGGCGACCTGCTGGTGCGTATTGATACCAGCGAGATTGAAAAAAAAATTCATTCCCTTCAAGCCCAGCTTATAGCGGCCCGCGCCGAGGCAACCCGCACCGGTCATGAACTGGTGCGGGAAGAAAAGCTGTTCAAGGATGGCGGCAGCAGCGCTTCCGCTGTTGATGCCAGACGGACTGCTGCCGTGGCTGCCAAACAGAAGGTTGCCTCGCTTGAGCATCAGACAGGTTCTCTGGAAGTGGAAAAAGAGTATGGTGTTATCAAAAGTCCGGTCAATGGTATCATTGCCGCCCGTCTGGCCGAACCCGGCGATATGTGTGTCCCCGGCCATCCCTTAAATAGAATTACTGCTGCCGGTGGCGCTCTGGTTCGGGTAGAACTGCCCCAGTCCATTCTCCATCAGGTTCGTCCCGGCGCCCCTGTCGTGCTTTCCTTTGGTGACCAGCGGATGACCGTGCAGGTCAGCCGTATTTTTCCCTCTGTTGACGCCAGGGCGTTTGGTTTTGTGGAAGCCGATGTCGATGCCATTCCCTTTGACCTGCCCAGTGGTTCCCGCATTGATGCGCGAATAATCCTGCGCCGGGTCACGGACGGGTTCCGGGTGTCTTACGGCAGCCTGCTCTGCGGGGAGGGCGATGCACAGTGCCGTGTTTTTACCATTGTTCAGGAAGATAAGAAAAAGACAAAAAATAGCCTGAAAATGGTCGATGTGCAGGTGCGGTTGCGCGGTCATGACGCCATTGCCGTAACCGGCGCACTCAAGGTAGGCGACCGTGTTGTCATTGCCCATGAAAGCGTCCTTCTGCAGCTGCATGATGGTGATGCCGTCACCGTTGCCCCTGGAGAGTTGCCATGAGCCCGATGGAACGTTTTCTCCGCTATCCCCATGCCATTATCGCTGTTGTCCTGGTCGGGGTGGTGGCGGGCCTGCTGGCCTATGCGACCCTGCCCATGAATCTTTTTCCGGACACCAACCGGCCGGTGGTCTCGGTGGTGACTCCCTGGCCCGGAGCAGTCGCCAATGATGTGGCTACGGATGTGACCCATCCCATCGAGGTACGATTAACCGCCATTGACGGGGTGCGGCGGGTGACCTCCACCTCAAAGGATGAGGTTTCAGCCGTCCAGGTGGAGTTTGAATACGGCAATGACATTGATATGGCGGCCACCAAGGTGATCACCGAACTGCGCCGGGTACAGAGTATGCTTCCGGCCGGGGTCAAGGACTCTCTTATTTTCAAGATCACTGATGCGGCCCGTCCCCTGATGGTTTTAGGGCTGACCTCGGCACCCGGTGTCCATCTTGATTTGGCCCGGCTTCGCCGATTGGCCGAAAATCAGCTGCGGGATCAACTGTTGGGAATTCCCGGAGTGGCAGAGGCCGAAGTATTCGGCGGGGATCGCATTGAGGTCTCCGTTGATCTTGATCGCAATAAACTTGAGGCCCATGGCCTGACCCCTGCCGAGGTGGCGGGCGCTCTGGTCGGTTCCAATGTTTCCATTCCCACCGGCCTTGTCCATCGTCAGGGGAATCGTTACCTGTTGACGGCGGAGGCGTTGGCTATTGGGCCTACCGAAATTGGCGCTATCATGGTGCCGGTGACCCATGGCACATACGTTCGGGTCGATGATCTCGGCACGGTCGGGTGGGGCAGGTCGGACGCGACTTCTTTCTACCGGGGCAATGGCAAGCCTGCGGTTGCGGTTTCCCTGCTTCGCAGCGAAAACGGCCATGCCCGCGAGGTTATCGCCGAGATCCAGAAACAACTCCCTAAGATAAAAAAAGATTTTTCCATGCTTCACATGGAGGTTACCGATACCCAGGGCAGGCTCATTGACCTGACCGTGGACAATATGCTCAGTTCCCTGCGGGATGCGGTCATCATGACCCTTTGTGTTATCCTCCTCTTTTTGGGGAATACCCGTGCATCCTTAATCACTGCCATGTCTCTGCCCTTCACCTATGTACTCACCTTTGCCTTCATGAAACTGCTGGGTTTTGAGTTCAATATGGTGACCCTGACCGCCATCATCATTGCCGTGGGACTGTTGACTGATGATGCCATTGTGGTCATTGAAAATATCGAGCGTCATATCCGGGCCACCGGCCAGGGCGGTCTCAAGGTTGCGGCCCAGGGCACTTCGGAAATCCTTCTGGCAGATACCGCAGGCACCTTGAGTGTTATCATTGTCCTGATCCCGATTATGTTTATCGGCGGTTATGTTCAGAACACCCTGAGACCCTTGTCCGTTGTCCTTGCCGTATCGCTGGCGTCCTCACTTATCGTCTCGGTGACAATCATTCCACTGCTGGTTCCCTGGCTGCTCAAGCCGGGCGCACCCGATCCCATTGCCCGCCTGCTCAGCCCTTTTGAGCGTTTTGTCCTCAATCCGTTGCGCCAGGCCTATATAGCCATGGTTGACTGGGGACTGACCCATAGGCTGCTTGTTCTGCTGGTTATGGCCGGCTTGTTTGTCTTTTCCGCCCGTCAGATGCCCATGCTTGGCAAGGAGTTGATGCCGCTGATGGATACCGGCGTTATTTCGGTCGATTTTGAGACCCAGCCCAATGTTGATGACGATGCAATGAAGCGGGTTGCCGAGCAGGTGGAGAAGGCAATCAAGGCCGAGGTGCCTGAGAAATGGATGCTCTACATGTCGACCGTGATCGGATCCGAGCCGGGAGTGAAATCATTTGGCGCTTCCCGGCTGCTGCAACAGGGAACAGTCACCGTCAATATGGTGGATAGGTACCAGCGTGATCGGACCATTTATGACATTAACCGTGGCATTCGTACCCGCCTGAAAAAAATCCCCGGCCTCATTGCCTCCAATGTGACGGTTTTCGGCTCAACACCGCTTTCATCAATCCGCTCAACCGTAGATGTGATGATTACCGGCCCGGATACCTCGGTCTTAGATAGTTTGGCCGATGAAATCCTGGTTCGATTGCAGAAGGTGCGGGGATTGACCGGTACGGAACGGAGCTGGCAGGGCATGTCGACACGAATTAATCTTGATGTCGATCCGGCCAGAGCCAGATTGTACGGCCTGACTGCCGGGGACGTTGCCCGTCAGGTGGCCGCTGCCGTGGGCGGGATACCTGGAAGTGTGCTACGGATTAACGGTGAAAACCCCATTCCTGTCCGAGTCCGATATCAGTTGCAGCAGCGCTCGGGGATGGAACAGCTGCAGGCCATCCCGGTCAGAGCCAGGAACGGCAAGACCATCCCCCTGACCGCGCTGGCTACCCTGCAAACCGCCTATGTTCCAACTGCCGAGACCCATCAGCGGCTGCTGCCAACCGTCGATGTGCTCGGATACCGCGGTGACATCGCTGTCACCCACCTCCATGAAAACGTCAAAAAGGCCCTGGCCGATCTCAAACTACCCCGGGGCTACAGTTTAAGTTATGAGGGTGAGATCAAACAGATGAACGAATCGTTCAAACGGCTGGGCAAATCCCTGGCCCTGGGGCTCGCTTTTCTCTTTCTGATGCTGGCCATCACCTTCAGATCCTTTCTTGATCCCCTGGCTATCATGATCAGCCTGCCGCTGGCGGTCATCGGCGCGGCCTGGGCTATGATGCTGGCCGGAAAACACGGTTGTATGCCCTCGTTCATGGGCTTTATTCTCCTGATGGGGATCGTGGTCAATAACGGTATCCTGCTGGTCGATTTTACCAAGGTGGGCATGCGTCAGGGTCTTGATTTGCGGGAGGCCTTGCTTGATGCGGTCAGGCACAGAGTTCGGCCTATCCTGATGACCGCAGGAGCCTCGGCGGTGGGAATGATCCCCATTGCTCTGGAATGGGCGGTCGGGATTGAACGACTCTCACCTATGGCCGTGGTCGCCATCGGCGGGCTGGTGGTGGGCACCTTCCTGACCCTGCTGGTGGTTCCGGTACTCTTTCATGTTCTGGAAAGCGGCCGCTTACGCGTCAACTCCTGGTTTCATCATAATATATCATAAGGGACTGTATCCTGTTGATGGAAGGATCTATTTTTTATTCTGGAGGTAATGGTATGAAAAATTTTGGAAAGAAAAGAAGATTTCTGCAAGGCCGCACCCGTTTTCTCCACCCGGGCCTGCTTCTGTTGTTGATTTCGATTTCGATCATACCGGGGGCGGTAAGGGCCGCCTCTTCTCCCCAGGGGTTCCATGCCAAGGTGAGCGAGCGTTCTGCGGCGGAACTTGCCCGGCGGGATTTCATGTCGGTCTGTCCACCCTTTTTCCTGCACGATGAACAGGGCCGGATGATTGATCCGGTGCATGGAGTCAACGTACAACAACCCTACAGCCCGAAGAGAACCTGCGGCCTATGCCATGATTATCAGCGGATTACCAGCGGCTATCATTTTCAGCAGGGAAAGGATGAGAAACTCTCACCTGAACTCGCCGCTCTCTATCCCTGGATGCGGACACCGGGCCAGTATGGAGGACGATACTGAAGCGCTGCCCCTAATTATCGCCAGTTGGAGAAAAAGGCAAACAGCAATGGTCGGGCCATCGACCTGACCTCCTATACCTTTGTTCAGACCTGTGGCGGTTGTCATCCCGGTGGCGGTCCGGCGGAGTATGACCGCAACGGCAAACGGTACGACCTCTTTGCCGCCGACCCGAAAAACAACATAATCTCCGGTGGCGACAACAACTTTGACGGCGACTATTACAAGGCCGGCTGGGCGGAAAGCGGCGTGCTTGAGGCCGACTGTCTTATGTGCCACATGCCGGAATATGGATATGGTCTTCGCAAAAAACAGGTAAAGGCCCTGAACTTCAGATGGGCGGCCACCGCCGGGGCGGGTTTTGCCACCGTGACGGGCAGTGTTGCCCGCCATGAAAAGCCAAAGCTTACATACAATCTCTCCATGTTTCGATCCGATGGCAAGGTCGCCCTGCCCATGGTCCGGGAAATTCCAACCGAAAACTGCCTCCACTGTCATCGGGAACCGGACTGGAAGAAAAAAGGAGCCTCGTATAATTTTCGTACCGATGTCCATTTTCGGGCCGGACTCAAGTGTGTGGATTGTCATGTTGCAGGTCGCAAGGCTTTGGACGAACGTATTGCCGGCAGAGAAATGCATCAAATCGGCAAGGGAGACGACCCCACCGGCCTGGTGCGCAATGATCTTGATAACTCCCTGCGTACCTGTGAGGATTGCCACTTCCGGGGCGAACTGCGCACCAAGATCGCCACTCATAAAGGATTACCGCCGATCCATCTGCAAAAAATCGCCTGTCTTACCTGCCACGTACCGCAACGCCAGGTGAAAGCCGCGTTGATGCAGGACAGTACCGTGTTCAATGATGTTCCCAGGATTTCAGTGCCGGGAAAACGCATCTGGACCTTTTATGGCCCGGAAATGAAACCATGGAACCTGTATGGTGAGGCAAGCACCTTTACTGTTGAACGACAGCCTCTCCATCTTTTCAGTCCCGTCAGGGCCTGGTACAAGGGGAAAATATATCCCCTGAACCGGATCGACAGTATCTGGATTGCCATCATGGATGATGCCGGTACCATTACCGGACAGCCCTACATGAAAGATTTGTATAAAATGTGGGCCGGCCACCGGAAGAATCCCGGTAAGGTATGGCCGGAACTGAATATCATCAAGGATGATAATAAAGACGGCGCTCCCGAGGCCAACCGGCCGGAGGAAATACAGGCGCTCCTGCAAACGGTGACAACCTACCTGATACAACAGAATGAACCTCTGGACGGAAAAAATATTGCCCTGGTATCAGGCGACACCTACACCCTTGACGGCACGAACTGGCAACCCCTGAAGTTTCGGCCGGAGCCGTGGCAGTATACTCCGTATTCTTCGGTCTTTAAACTGAGCCACGATATTGCTCCCGCCGACAGCGCCCTTGGCGCCGGAGGCTGTACCGACTGCCACAGCAACAGCTCTCCATTCTGGCACCGCCCGGTCATGGCCAAACCCTTTGTCGGCGATGATGCCCACAGCTCCTGGATAAGCAATGCCCATCTTCTCGGGTTGTCGAATCTTGGTGTTACCATGGGGGCCTTGCGCCACCAGGTCCTGGAACCTGTTCTCTTCTACGGCCTTCTTGCCGCCGGTACCCTGTTTGTCGTTATTTTGCTTGTTCCCGGTATTTCCATTGTCCCGGGTTCCTGCTCTACCTTGACGACCGATCCAGCCATGCGCCATATGTTGGCCATTCTCGGTGTTGCCATTCTTGGTCCGGCAATCATTCTTTTAGGCGGCGACCTTCTTTCTTCGGAGGTGATCGGAGTGCTGGGAAATATCCATAAGGCCGTGGCCATTCTCATGGTATTGGCAGTGGTGTTGATGATTATCAGGGGGCAGGGGAGTAGATCTCTGCTTTTTGTCCTCGGTGTTATCGGCATTGTCTTTATGGCAACAACAGGGAGTATTCTCCTTTTTGCAGAGTCCATGGATCTGCGACAGATTGTCTTCACCCTGCATGATATCGGCGCTGTTTCGCTGGTCGCCCTGGCTGTATTCGGGTTGCTTACCCGGTTACTGTGCTCTATAAATAAATAAGGAAGGCATTCGGAAAAAAAATGATGGTCATAGAGCCATTCTCAATAGACCGGCGCGGGATAAGCCTGCTGCCGGTCATTGTTCATCATCCCGCCCCGGCGGAAAAGGAGGAAGCATGCATGGACGATTTTGGCAGATTTTCTGTATCCTGGCGATCTGTATTCTTGGACTGTCCGGCAGTAAGGCACTGGCAGGGTCATTGCAGAACCTGGGCAACGGCATCTGCCTGGACAAAACAACCGGCCTGATGTGGCAGATCGACAAGGGCAAACGTTTTTCTGATTTGGCTGCGGTGAAAAAGTATGTGGCCGGTGTTAAACTCGGCGGTTATGACGACTGGCGTCTGCCCACCACCAGGGAGAGCTGCGAGCTCCGCGGCCTGGTTGCCATCCAGGGGAATGAGGACTGTCATTTTCCCAAATTAAAGAGCAAGTACTGGCTTATTGATGAAAAAAAAGGCCTTGTGCCGGCCCGGCTTGAACTTGAATGCTTTTGTCGAGGTGATTACAATCTGGTGGTCAAGGACAAGGGCTATGTCCGGTTGGTGCGCAGCACAAAAGATCAAAAATAGATTTTTTCGTTTTGTCGAAAAACAAATTTTGTTGAAAAACAACCATTCTATGACATCACATAAGCGATGTATAATCTATCCTGTCAGGAGTATGTATGAAGACGAATACGTTGAAACCCTTTGTCCTCGTGGCAACTTTCCTTCTCTCCTTCTGCTTTCTGCAGACGGCTTGGGGTGAGCCGGAAATTCCGGTCAAGGACACGGTGACCATGGTGGATCTTGGCTCCACTTCCTGCATTCCCTGCAAGATGATGGAACCGGTGCTGGAAAACCTGACCAAAGAATACAAGGGCAGGGCGGCCATCCTGTTTGTGGATGTTATGAAAGACCGGGAGATGGCCAGAAAATTTAACATCCGTGCCATTCCGACCCAGGTGTTTTTTGATACATCGGGCAAAGAGGTCTGGCGTCATGCCGGTTTTCTGGATCAGAAGACTATTGAAGGAAAACTGAACACCCTGCTTGGGAAGTAGAGGCGTCCATGCTTGAACATATTTTTTTCACCATCAACAGTTGGATAAGCAACGGCGGCCTTTTTGTGGCAGCATTTGGCTGTTTTACCTGGGGCATGGTCAGTGTGCTCTTTTCCCCCTGCCACATGGCCTCCATCCCTCTGATTATCGGCTACGTCGGTGGTCAGGATTCTATCCTGGAAGGGAAAAAGGCCGTTCCCTATGCCCTGCTTTTTACCCTGGGGTTGTTCATCACCATTGCGGTGGTCGGGGTGATTTGCATGTTCCTGGGCCGGATGCTGGGTGATGTGGGCCCCTACTGGACCCTGCTTCTCGGTGGTATTCTGATATGGGTAGCCGTTGACATGCTGGGCATTGCCAAGTGCAGGATGCCCAACTCCCTTGGCCGCCTGCACCTGCAGGGTCTTGGCGGGGCCTTTGTCCTGGGGCTGGCCTACGGTATCCTCTCAGGTTCCTGCACCTTCGGCTTTATCGCCCCGATCCTGGCCATCATCACGGTTCAGGAAAAGATTGCCACCGGCCTGCTGCTTTTGACGCTCTTTGCCCTTGGCCACTGCACGCCCATTGTCATTGCCGGCAGTTCTGCGGCCACCGTTAAAAAAATGATCGCCAACTCCTCTTTTCAGCACGGAGGGGCGGTTTTTCGCAAAGGCGCCGGGATGGTGATAGGAATACTGGGAATGTATTTTATTGCCAGACCGTGGTTATTTGCATAAAATGTCCTCTGTGGTGTTAAAAATGATGAACCAGTGATCCCTCTGAGAAAAGGAACTGTCATGGAAAAATTTCAATGCTTTCGCATACTGTTCCTCTTGGCTGTTTTTTTTCTTGCAGGCAGCGAGTCTGAACCCGCAGCAGCCGGATTTGAACAAGACCTTACCTCAGGAGGAGTTACCTTTCATGTCACAAGCGTTAATGAGGGACCGGTCGGCAGGGTGAAGATTACGCTTTCCGGACCCGGGGTCGACCCTGGCCCGGTTGAAAGCAGGGTCAATGGAACAGTCACCAAGGCAGAGGTGACCGATGATCTGGACAATGACGGCTCACCCGAACTCTATGTCTATGTAACCTGTCCGGATGATGTCTCCTCCGAGGGCAGCCATAATCCATATTTTACGCCGCCAATTGCTGCCGTGGTCGCCACCGGGTCGCATGCGGGTCACAAAGGTCCTGTCGCTGTTGTTGTTGCTCCCGGTGCAGGGTCACCATCTGCTGTTGTTGTCGGGCCTGCTGTGACCGCACGGACAGATGGCGGTACGGTCGGGCTGGTTCCTGTTATGCCGGTAGAATCCGCGCAGCATCATACATGCATTCACGAGTTGAAATTTGTCTTTGTGAACGGTAAAAAGGGAAAGACGCTGCAACTGGTGAGCAGATAGCAGGTGGATGCCTATATGGTGGAGACAGTCACCCTTGAATGAAAAAAAGATTCTTCATTTATGTTGTTTTCTGCAGTGCTTCCGGTAGAGTTTCTACAAAAGATTTGATCTCATCACGCACCCGGCGGTACTGTTCCAGGGCCTCTTCTTCGCTGGCGGCCCCGGCAGCCAGCCGGGGTGGATCGTCAAACCCTTTGTGGATAATTTTAGCCTTACCGGGAAAGAGCGGGCAGGATTCGTGGGCATGGTCGCAGACCGTGATCACATAGTCAAAATCCTGTTCATCCAGCTCGCTGATCAACTTTGAATGGTGGCTGGAGATATCTACTCCGGCCTCGGCCATCACTTGAATGGCCTGCTTGTTCATGCCATGTTTTTCTATTCCGGCCGACAATGCTTCAATGGTATCGTCTTTCAACTGCTTTGCCCATCCCTCGGCCATCTGGCTGCGGCAGGAATTGCCGGTGCAGAGAAAGAGTATTTTTGTTTTCTTTTTTTCTGGCATGGCCGCTCCTTATTCCTCACAGCTGATATGGCAGATACCCTGCGCTGTTTCTCTGGCAATCGGGAAATACTTTCGTTTGAACCAAAAGGCCACGTTGACCAGGGAAATTAAAACCGGCACCTCAACCAGGGGGCCGATGACTGCGGCAAAGGCCTCGCCGGAGTTGATACCGAAGACGGCAATGGCAACGGCAATGGCCAGCTCAAAGTTATTTGAAGCGGCGGTAAAGGACAGGGTGGTTGCCTGCTCGTAGGTGGCGCCGACCTTATAGGACATATAAAAGGAAACAAGGAACATGACAAGAAAGTAGATGGAAAGCGGAATGGCAATGCGAACCACATCCAGGGGCAATCCGACGATGTATTCGCCTTTGAGGGAAAACATGACCAGGATGGTGAACAGAAGAAAAACAAGGGTCAGGGGGCTGAGTTTGGGCAGCAGGACATTCTGGTACCAGACCTCACCCTTGGTCTTCAGGCCGATGAACCGGGTCAGCATGCCTGAAAAAAATGGAATCCCCAGGTAGATGAGGACACTCTTTGCTATCTGGGCGATGGAGATATCCACCACCGCGCCCTCAATGCCGAGCAGTTTCGGCAGCACTGTAATAAAGAGCCAGGCATAGACCGAGAAGAAGAGAACCTGGAAAATGGAGTTAAAGGCCACCAGCCCGGCGCAGTATTCACGGTCGCCGTTTGCCAGATCATTCCAGACAATGACCATGGCAATGCAGCGGGCCAGACCAATGAGGATAAGACCCACCATGTATTCATGGTGTCCTGAAAGAAAGACAATGGCCAGAATGAACATCAGGACCGGCCCGATGATCCAGTTCTGGATCAGGGAGAGCGTCAGCACCCTGGTGTTGCGGAAAACCTCGTGCAGCTTTTCATAGCGCACCTTGGCCAGCGGCGGATACATCATCAGGATCAGGCCGACGGCAATGGGGATATTGGTGGTTCCCACCTGAAAATGGTTGATGATGTCGGTCACCGGCGGATAGAGATAGCCAATCATGACACCTGTAAACATGGCCAGAAAAATCCACAGGGTCAGGAAGCGGTCAAGAAAGGAGAGTTTTTTGGTGGTTGGCATGGTCAGGTTCCGTTCTGGTTATTTGTCAGTGCAACTCGCTTCGTCTTTCCCGGCAAGATAGGTGACAAGGCGGCGGCGATCCTGGTTGATGACAGAGAGTTGGGGCAAATTTTCAGCCAGCAGTTCGAGCTGGACGCGGGCCGTTCTACCTGTTTCTGAGGCAAGCCGGTAATACATCCATTTTCCCCGCCGCTCTCCACTCACCAACCCGGCATTGCGAAGATAAGCAAGGTGACGGGAAATGGTCGACTGCGGCATTTCCAGGACCTCCATCAGGTCGCATACACAGAGCTCGCCGTGGAAAAGCAGCGCCAGGATGCGCAACCTGATTTCTTCGGAAAGTGCCTTGAATATCTGTACGGTTTCTTTCATACATTCTTATGTATCCGCATAAGCGGATTTATGCAAGTGAATTATTTGCCGGGCGCTGTTGCAGCTGGTTGTTTGCGGATTATCTACCTGCAGGCGGTAATCTTCTGTAGGGGCGACTTCAGTCGCCAAATAACCTCTGGTTATCTGTAAATCGGGCGATTGAAATCACCCCAACAAAAGGTGGCAAGGGGGATCTGTGCGACAGGGCGAGGCGCAGGCGGATGAAGATTGAAAAACGGAGTGCCGTGTCGTCCCATCATGAGACGACACGGCAGAAGAAAAATTTGATTAATTAAATGTTTTTCTGTCTTTTCTGGATGCCTTGACTTGTCCGCGTCCATATGCACACTTCCGGGCCCATGGCAGGCCTCGCAGGCAGCACCCAGGTCCGACCAGGTTATCTTGTAGATATTGGTGGCCTTGTCATAATTGATCTACGTGCCGGTGTTATGGCACCCGGAGCAGGTGTTTTGATATATTGTTCCCTTGCCCCAGTTCTTGCTGTTTTTCCAGGCCTGGGTCTTGACTATCCACATGGGCGGAAGAATATGCCGCTTGTCGTTGGGAAATTGTGTTACATAAAGTTGTTTCCAGAACCCACCGTTCACATACTCTACCCTGTAGGTATGTTCTTTGCCGTCAGGGCCGGTCGTCGAGACAAAGAATGAATTATTTTTCCGGGACATGGTGGTTGTTGTGCCGTAGATCGCCAGTTTGTTGTTTTTGATAAAATTATCGACAATGACGTCAGGGGAGGCGAGGCCTTCTGGAATTTGTAGGGATGCAGGGTGGTGTTCGACGCTTTTTTTTAGTTTTGGTAGTAAATGATACTGGTTTCGACTTTATCTATCCTGGCCGGCAAGCTGGAGACGGCGCAGGATATCCGTTGTGACCTGTTTTCCGAGATGTTCATTGAAATGGTGGATGACCTGCTCGGTATCCAGACCAAGTTCCTGAAATCCGATCATATAATTCCATATTCGGTCCTGCCAGTCAACCGTATAGGGTACTCCGCCCGGGCGATCAAAGCGGTGCAGCCAGCGCAGGAAGGGCAGGCACAGGGTGCGGCCGCCGGCCCGGCGGAATTTTTCGTGGATATAACCCTCTTCACCCCCGAATCCGCGAAAATCCGGATGAAAACCGGGCCAGGCTGCCTTGCGGCAGGCAAACAAACCACACCCCTGCATGGGAATGTCAAAGGGTTCGTTGTTTTCATTATCGGCCCGGTTGTCATATTCCCAGACGCCATACATACCCGTCCGCCATGTTTTGGCAAAATGGGTATACATAGAGCTTAAGTTATCGTTGATAAGAGGCCCCTGGAGAAGATCATTGCAAAGGGGGTGCTTTTCGAAATAGGCGATAAGGCGGGCTAAGGCCCCGGGGACAATGAGTACGTGCGAGTCCATGCAGAGCACATAATCGCTGCCGGCCTCTTCAAAGATCCTGTCCTTGACGAATGGTCCTGTTTTTTCTCCGAACGGGACATAGCGATAATTGCCAAGAGTTTCCAGTTTTTTCAGGCTGTCGGCTGCTTTTCCTTTCGGATGATTGTCGATGACCAGGATTTCAATGTCATCCCGTACCTCACTATGATAGAGACCAATGGCCTGCGCTGAAAAATAGACCCCGTCGTAATCATCATAGGTGGCCATACCGATGGTTAATTTCCTCTTCTTTCCCTTTGGTGTCGGCTTTGGAATTGTTTTTTTCAGCTGTTGTTCTTCATTCCTGACCAAGTCTTTACTGGATGACGAAGCCAGTTTGGCCAGTTGTTTGAGCTGTTTTTTTGTCAGGTTGCATTCCAGAAGCAGGTCGAGAAAGGTGTCAAGGGTCCCCGTAAGCTGGTTAAAAGAACCGTAAGTCAAGCGACAGGCAGGAACTTTTTTGCACAGGGAAACCACCTTGGGAAAGCCATGCATTGGCAGATTCCTGGCATTGACGTGGCAACCCATAAGTTGCAGACCTGCCTGGGCCGGAGACAGTGGTTCGATCGCAAGTGCGGCGTCCCGCTCAAAAGCCGGAAAAAGTAGCAGGGAGAGTTTCGGAGTAGATGCAGGATCGTTTCGGCCAAAGACACCGGGTTGAACCATGGTGACGGCCTCACTGGCCAGCATGCTATCCTCCAGTTTGTTTTCGGGCAGCAACGCAGTGATGGCAGACAACCCATGTTTTTTGAAGTTGAGCGGCCTAATAAAGGTTTCAAAGGAAAGACCACCGAACGGACAATGTATGAGTTCGTCGGTAAGATAGGTATATCCATGGCTCACGAACCAGGCTGAAAGGCTGCTCTTGCCGGCACCCGATGTTCCGGGCATCCATATGCCTTTATTCTTCCAGGCAACCGCTGCGGCGTGAAGGGTCAACCCGGAATGGACCCCATCGATCATGGCATAAATGATCTCGCCCATGAGCAGGTTGGCCATAGTTGTGTCATCAGCTGTATCACCGATTTTTTCCTTGTCTTTGAGTAAAGTGCAGGTGCCTGATTGCTGTGGAACAACAGTGAACGTGTGATCCGGCTTCTGGTCCATTCCTGATGGGACATTAACAAATAAAAAATTTATTATTCTTTCAAAAGCGGGCGGATATTCCACCAGCAGCCTTCGATCGGCAAAACCAAGATATCTACTTTCCATACTGTTATCCAAGGGAAAGAGCTCCGGCATCAAGCAGCTTCAGCAGGGTGTCCTGTACGTCACCGGCTATTTCTTTCACTGCCTCCGGATACTTTTCCTCAAGAAAGGCAATGATATCGCCAACAGAGTTCTCCCCGTTACAGAGATGCCAGACAATGGCGGCGGAGTTGTTGAGATACACGGTTTTCGTTTGATCAAGGTGATAGAGCAGCAGCTCTCCATCAAGCTCTTCCAGCATATATCCTTCATTTTGCCGGGGGCATTCAGTCTGGTTAATCATGGAACAACCTGTTGTTAATGGTGATTATTGAGTCGAATGAAAATAACTGTACATTGCTGAGCCTGCCCTTAAGGTCAACCATCGGCAGACTGTGGCCGGATGGGTGATCCAGTCACACTTTATAAGAGAATCTTCGGGCCTGATACAGTAATAGGCATGTTTCCACCAGGGAGACGGTAGAAAAAGCTCCTTGAAGATAGTTGACAACGGCCGTCCTTTTTTCACAATTTTTGAAAGTGGTCTTATTGCTTCGCCGCAACCTTTCGGCCCCTGTCCACGGGGAGGATGCACTTTCTCAGAAAGCCCGCCAGGACAGGGAAAAATAAAATGAACACATCTGATTCCATTGATCACATAGGGATATTGATCATGGAGTTTTTGCCAGTCAATCCGGTCCTGGAACTTTGCCGCATAGGCCATGATATCATAGAGGTGGATCAGGCGCAGCTCAGTTGATGCCGAGAAGCTATGCCGGCAGAGATGCCGGAGCATGTCCGTATGGCCCATAGCCTTGATGCAGACGTTCCGACCGCATGTGAAGGTTTGTGGTTTTTTCGTCAGATCATGGATAGTCATGGATCCTGACGAATCACGATTCATGGTATCTTTGTGGAGTTCGATGGTGACGGTCAGGCCCTGAACTTTTTTTTGCAGCATGGGCAGGTGATGGGGTTGATGATTAAACCTGTGTAAACCATGGGGCGTGGTGTAGCCGAGTTGTGTAAGCAGATTGGCGGCCGTTAGGGCCTTATCCGGCGCAATGAGCAGATCCATATCGTTCATCGGCCTCAGGGATGGATCATCATAGAGGATATGGGCAAGAGCCGCTCCTTTTAAGGCGATAAGATCGATGTCATTGTCAGCAAACAGGGCTTCGATCTCCTGCAGACAGGAAAAACGCAGGGCGTTGGCACGCCGATGCCGGAGTACAAGGGCTTTTATTTTCTGCAGCTGCTGTCGGGGAACTTGGATACCATGCTGTTGTATGGTGTGATAGACAAGCGGTGCCACGGAATGATATTCAGCCTGCGCCTCAAGACCGGGCCACTGGTTGTCATCTGGTTGAGGTGGTCGGTGAGTGGATGCGGTACCGCTCAAATTCAGATTGAGACAGTCAATGAGAAATTGTTTATGCAAATGGGCAGGTATCGTCACTGTGCTATTATAGTTTATAGATAATCATATGGAGGGATAAAAAAAATTTACCAGATTTATGTTGTTTCAGCAGGGATTTTTTTGCGGTGACCGGAGAAAATTTGTGATAGTTTGTCCGAAAATCGGCGCAGAGCGCCGGAAGGTATTAGGCAACCCCGCAAGTGGTGCTGCGAGAACTTCGGAATGTTTGCCATTCTTTTGTTTTTACTCTAAGTCTCGTTCCATCGCTGCGGTATAACGCAACAACGTTTGCCGGTCAAACAAGATTGTCCACCCGCTCAGCGGGTAAACGAAAATTCTTTGCATACAGAATTTTCATAACAGCATAACGGTGTCATTGTTGCGGCTGTGACCTGAAAACCCGAAGTCTTCGCTTATCTGGTCCATCCATGCTGGTTTATTCTGGTTACTACAAAAGGGTGTTGAAAAGTGTTCCCCAGAACCAATTTTCAGTGATGTAGGGCTGAAAAATCAGCATTTTTTTCGTTGAGCTTTCTTTGCCGAGGCTTG
>JANTGH010000014.1 GCA_024763055.1 Desulfobulbaceae bacterium | reverse complement strand
CTAAGAGATCGTAGATACTATGTTTATGCAACCATGTCATTTTAGAAGGATTTTTCTTTACAAAGCTATTGAATTCGTTGAAGACCCCATGAACCCAAGTGGCATCATACCCCTGCACTGAAATATTGCTTTCATTTGGAGTCGCCTGTGACGGAAGAAAAGAGAGGTTGAATAAATCTGGTTTTGAAAAATCAAGAAACAATACAAAAGAATTGGCCGGATTATAATTGTATCTTGCTTTTAGGGGGATTTCACTATTGACATATATTGATTTTATTTCATAGGGAAAATTTGGAGAATCAAAAATATCTTTATAATTCCCCCAAAGTTCTTTACCATCTGAACTTATAATCGTTGGTTTTAGGTTAAACCCTTCCTTTAATGTTTTCTTATTTTCTTCAAAAACCTCATCTGTCTGATCAAGCTTTTTAAAGTTTGACACTTCTATGTCACCAGCTGCCTGGCTACGTTCTTCAAGTACCTGGAAGAGCTTGTAAAGATCTTCTTTAGAAGCAGAAAAGGAAAATATTTTACTTGTGAGTCTGTTTCTGACTATTGGTTTTTGTTCCATAGTTTAACCTTCACCGAACGCCACGCATAAGGGGCGCAAAATTGCGTGGCAATAACTTTTGAGTTACCGACAAACTTGGAGCGCGATCATGAACTCAGAAAAACCGCCGAGGTTTTGCGTCCCTTTAATGTGATTGTGTACGCCCGGCATGGGCGTGAACTTATGGGGTTCAAGTCCCCTGTAAGGGTTCCATGTAACGTTGTGAAACGTAACAAAATTATTAGCCGAAGGCAAGGTCGTCACCGTGAGGTGGGGTCTGAAGGAGCCGGAGCGAAGCGGAGACCATGAGCCGTAGGCGAAAGCGACCGCAGGGAGCGGTAACTCAGCAGACGCCATAATAGCCAGATAAGCGAGGTAGAGACTTCGAACGCCGGGGGTAATGCCCCGGACACGGTGAAGGGCCAAACATCAAGGAGAGGAGAGGTATCCATGGGCTCTGAACATACATTGAATCCGACCGGAGGAGTATTGTTCAGGCGCGGAGTGGAAGAACCGGCCTTAAATTTTCACAGCCTGGTTACGGCCCGGCGACCTTGATGAGGCGCCCCGTGCGGTTCCGCATGCGGGGTGCTGTGGGGGCTGGGGGAGAACAACCCCCGGCTACCCGATTTGGAAATACCGGATTATGACTGAAACCATGAACTTGAAGAACCACGAAAATAAACGGTCGCCGTTAACACTGCTAATGCGAATGAACAACCCGGCGCAAAGTATCAGCTACCCATTTATTAAGGCTTTTCCCGGCGTGAGCGGCGGCAGCGGCTATTTCTGCATGGATAGCGGGAGGCACACGCAGGGTCAGTTTGCCGGAATAAGGTTTATCCGGGGTTCGTCCCTCTTGTTTGCAGTCGGCAAGATAATGGTCAATGGCGTTGTGGAAATCTTCGGTAAGTTCAGTTACCGTTTCACCCTCAAAGGTAATACTGTCCTTTATACCAACCACCTTGCCCCAAAAAATGTTGTCTCGCTCGTCAAAGTTGATTTTGGCAAAATAGCCTTTGTGGGTCATGCTGTTCATGGTGTCACCTCCAGACCTGTTAACCATTCGCGAATTTTTTCAACCATATATTTTTTTGCTTCTTTGCCCGGATGCGGCCTGTGAGCGTATTCTCTTTTGCCATGCAACTCCAGAGCTACCCGTGAACCATTGCCCTCTCGAACTTCACCACCAAGAGCCTTGATCAATGTCTAAATATCGCTGAATTTAATGTTTGCTCTGGTGGGCCTGGCAAAAATGGCCGCTAATATCTTCCGGTGTTTTGCTTTCATGTTTAATATGGTAGCACTTTATGCCACTACAATCAAAGCCGTGATGAAAACTTACGCCAAAAAACTTGCAATCGAAAAGAAAGTTGAAGAGGTTACAGTCGGTATTCACAAGCTGGCTAAAATTGCCTACATGAAGCATGGTGATTGTTACCCGTAACTGCAACCATAGCGGCTATCAAGCCAAATGGTTTCCTTCTGTTGTGACATCTCTACTTCAGAAGATGGCGGCATGATGAAAGAAACAAAAGTGACCGAGAAAGATCACGTAAAGAGTGTAAAGAAAAATCGTTTAATCAATTAAATTACCTGTCCTTGTCAAACAATTTCATAGATTAACCATGACTGTTGATTCTGTTCCAGAGTCAACAAAAACAAGACCGCCAGAACACATTAATCGATTTGGTAGAGATCGTAAATATTCCGTATAGAGGCTGTTTATGTGTTATTTTCAACCAGACAGTCGGCTGCCACCCTGTACCCATTCAGCCACTTTATGAGAAACAGCAATTTATAGAAAAGGTGAACCGGCGGGAGGAAAATGGTCGGAGGGGGTACCTTGCAAGATGGCCTTAAGATACAGAATCAACAGAAAAAAAAGATAGTTTCACATCCGTGCAGCGAACTCTTCATGGTTTGATGGCGTCGTAAAAACTTCGATCTACTGTGTCGTGTGTGCCGGGACGATTCACAACATACTACCTGTATAGTTGAGACCTGCCCCGACATACTACTCCTCGGAGTCTACGCTTCCATGTATATCTGTGTTTTTACTTGGGACCGATGTCCCGGGCTCGGACCGACAGCCGCAACTGGGCTCCATGCGGGCACAGTGAGGATCTTATTTGATCCACGCAGATAAAAAGCCATCCAACTCCTGCGTGTAGGTTCGGCCGGTCACGAGAAAACCATCATTGTGCCCGCCGCGGAGTTCCAGGAACTGCTTCGGTTCATTGGCTGCTTCATACAACGCCCGGCCATGCCTGAAGGGGATAATCTCGTCGTCCCGGCTGTGCACCACCAGTACCGGGCTCGACACCCTCCGCAGCTGCTGCTGCACATTGTAATCAAGCCGGCTCAACCATCTGGCAGGCAGAAAAGGATACAACTCTGCCGCCATGTCGGGTACGGAGGTAAAACATGATTCAACAATCAATGCCCCGGGAGTTTGCACGGCAGCCTGATGGACCGCTACAGCAGCGCCAAGCGAACGGCCGAACAGGATAATGCGCGACGGCGCCATGGAGCGATCCGTGGTCAGATACCCCCAGGCCGCCTCCGCATCCAGATAGGTACCTGCTTCAGAAGGTTGGCCCTGGCTGCGACCATAGCCTCGGTAATCAAAGATCAGGGTACTGAACCCCAGCTTATGGAACAGCAGCAGTGAATCAAGCCGGTGGGAGATGTTGCCGGCATTGCCGTGGAAGAACAGTATGACACCCCGTTTTTCAGGCGCGGAAATGAACCAGCCGTCCAGGTGGATGTTGTCACTGGTCACCAAATCGACCGGCTCATAGGCCAGTCCCACTGACGACGGCGTTCTCTCCACGTTGCGGGAGGGGAGGTTCGGCAGAAACAACAGCCGGTTCTGGTAATAATACATAAAAACCAGAAAAAGACCGTAGCCTACTACGGCCACCAACAGGATATTGGCCAAACCGTTCATTGCTTTGTGTCCACGTTGATTATTTTTTTCCACATCAATCAGCAGACAAGGTGGCGGTAATTGCGCTTTGATCTCGGGGCGTATGAAGGGGGCACAAAGCATCGACAATGAGCATGCGGAAATGACACCTAATCGATCCGGCATCACTCCCCTTCTTTATACAATATCTCCTGACCTTTTTTTACACATTTTCTCCTTAAGACAACTGGAGCGTAGTGATTTATAGGGAGAACCGGAAAGCAATTGATGTACAACCCACTATTTTGCGCCACTCCTATGAAAGAATAGCGACCAATCTTTCCCCTGTCCGTATCTGACAAAAATCAATACAAAAACGGCACCCTGAAACTCAGGATTAAGAGAACAGGGAGGGGGTACATTTAACCGCATCTCCGGCTCCGAATGCCGACTTTCATCTTATAACGATTGCTCTCTAATCGATGATGCTGTTTTGCCTGTCTCTTACGCGAAACAGAGGCCACAATCAGGACAGGTGGGCTGGGTGGTCGGAAACGTACAACCGCAGGCCGGACAGGTGGCCTGCTCGGCATGGGTATTAAAAACCGCGCCGGCATGACTGGTATCATGCTCATTGAGAGCTGTGGTGCGGACATGCTCTTCCTCGAGTATGGCCATAACGTCCTGGATGTCGTCAAGCCGTACGCGCAGAAGAAGATCGGTGCCGCAGCATCCCTGACCGCAACCGCCCTCTTCCTTGATCACCAGCGAGGGCAAGGACTGATCGGCCAGAATCTTTTGCAGTTCCTTCATCGCCAGAACCGGCCCCTTACGGATATCAACCAACGTATCATCCGGGCTGATCTCCATACTTCGATTGCCCCGTGCTTTTTGTTTTTCTTCAAGCATGGCCCGCATGGCCACGCCGGTCAAGAGGGTAATCTCGCAGGTGACACAGGTTTCAATCTCGGCCCGATACTCATCCCGGCATCTGGGACAATACTTTAATCCATCTTCAATGTGGAGTTCCATGGCAATCTCTCCTTTGGTCGGCTTAAAACGGCCTACAGAATATACCGGCTCAAATCTTCATTATCGGAAATGTCGGCCAGCTGCTTATGTACATACTCAGAGGTGACGGTAAAACTCTGCTCATCCCTTTCCGGCGCGTCAAAGGAAAGCTCATCAAGAACACGTTCCATGATCGTATGCAGTCTGCGGGCGCCGATATCTTCGGTCTTCTGATTGACCTGAACCGCAATAACCGCCATCTCGCGAATGGCCGCCTCTTCAAAATGAAGGGTTATCCCCTCAGTTGCCATCAGCGCAGTGTATTGCTTAATCAGCGCATTCTGCGGCTCGGTCAGGATCCGAAAAAATTCTTCCTCCCCAAGCGCGTTAAGCTCAACCCGAATGGGAAATCGGCCCTGCAGTTCAGGAACCAGATCAGATGGTTTGCTCACATGAAAGGCGCCACTTGCGATAAACAGAATATGATCCGTACGGACCAGCCCATATTTGGTTGTTACAGTCGTTCCTTCGACAATGGGCAGTAAATCACGCTGCACCCCTTCCCTTGAAACTTCAGGCGAGCCGGATCCCGTGCCTCCCCGGGATGCTATTTTATCAATTTCATCGAGAAAGATGATCCCGGATTGCTCGGTCTTGCGAATGGCTTTTTCGGTCACGCTTTCCATGTCCACAAGACGTTCAGCCTCTTCTTTTGTCAAAAATTCAAGCGCTTCCGGTACACGAATTTTGCGTTTATGTTTTTTCTTGGGGAAAAATTTGGAAAACGCATCCTGCAGGGAAGACTGCATATCTTCCATACCGGATGCTGAAAAAACCTCAACCATGGGTGCTGCGGCAGGTGCGGCAACATCCATTTCCACGAGACGCTCGTCAAGTTTTCCCTCATGCAGCATCTGCCGAAGTTTTTCCCTGGTCGGGTAATGATCATGCCCATGGTCGACAGACAGTCTCCGATCATCCGACTGGCCGATGGCAAGACGGCTTTCCCCGGGTTCTTCCGGCCCGACTGGTCGATTCACCCCAATGGGCAGCAAGAGATCGAGCAACCGTTCCTCGGCCATTTGCCTGGCCTTTTCAGCTACGTTCTCTTCCTCTTCTTTTGTCACCATGTTGATAGCCAGATGGGTCAGGTCACGGATCATAGATTCGACATCACGGCCGACATAACCGACTTCCGTAAACTTTGAGGCCTCCACTTTTAAAAAAGGAGACTGGGCAAGATGGGCCAGCCGTCTGGCAATTTCTGTCTTGCCGACACCGGTCGGCCCGATCATGATAATATTTTTCGGCGCAATCTCTTCCCGGAGCTGCGGTTCGACCTGCTGCCGTCGCCAGCGATTTCTAAGAGCAATACCCACCGAACGTTTGGCATCATCCTGGCCGATTATATAGCGGTCCAGGGCCCGAACTGTTTCTCTCGGGGTAAGCGAATGTATTTTTTTCATCAATTTTTATCAGTAAAGATGTTGCATCAGAAAATTGCCATAAAAAGCAGCAACGGGCATAAATTTATCTGATTGTATTGACCGCACCGGGCAATCCGGTACGATGATATAGGGTTAAATTTTTTCAAGGACAACATTCTGGTTGGTATAGACACAGATGGAACCGGCTATTTTCATAGCTGCCTGGACAATGGCCTCCGCGTCAAGATCAGCATGCCGGACAAGAGCGGTAGCCGCCGCCTGGGCGTAAGGACCGCCGGAGCCGATAGCAAGGATACCGTCATCCGCTTCAATAACATCACCGGTCCCTGAAAGCAGAAGTGAATACTCTTTATCCACGGCAATAAGCATGGCCTCAAGCCTGCGCAGGTATTTATCCGTGCGCCAGTCCTTGGCAAGCTCGACGGCGGCCCGCAAAAGGTTACCGTTAAACTGTTCCAGTTTCTGTTCCAGTTTATCATAGAGGGTAAGGGCATCGGCCGTTGATCCGGCAAACCCGGTGATGACCTTATCGTGATACAACCGCCTGACCTTGCGGGCCTGATGCTTGATTATGGTCGAACCAAGACTGACCTGACCGTCACCGGCAACGACCACCTCACCATTATGGCGAAGGGCCAGGATTGTTGTTGAACGTATTTTTTTCATTATACCTCACCGACATTCTTGCGAAGCCGATTTTATTTTCAGAAGCTTAGATACAGTTTTTTCAGTATGAAATATCGATACCGCACAGATACAAAAAAACTTATGACGACTCACGCTGTCTGTTGTTCAGGGCCTGGGGATGTGCCTGATCATAAACCCGAGTCAGATGCTCCATATTGACATGGGTGTATTTCTGAGTTGTCGACAGGCTGACATGTCCGAGCAGTTCCTGAACAGTCCGTAGATCTGCCCCCATCTCCAGCAGATGGGTGGCAAAAGAATGGCGCAGGGCATGGGGAGTAACCGTTACCTGGATACCAGCTCGCTGTCCATACATACTGATTAATCTCTCTACACTGCGCGTGGTCAGTCTCGTCCCGCGGCTGTTTAAAAAAAGAGCTTCTTTTTCCGGCTGGTGGCCCCGCTCTATCCTGTTTACAATCAGGGACTCCCGCTGGGGAAAATAGCGATGCAGCGCCTCGGCGGCAGCCGTGCCAAATGGAACAATACGCTCTTTGCGTCCCTTGCCCGTCACCTTAACCATTCCTGTGTCAAAATCAAGATCGCCGAGATTACAGAAAACCAGTTCAGAAACCCGCATACCTGTTGCATACAAAAGTTCCATAACTGCCTGGTCACGATGGGCGAAGCTGTCGCGACCGTCAGGGGCATCAAGAAGACAAAATACCTCATCCACAGTTAAAAACGAAGGAATATAGCGAACCAGCTTGGGATTGGCAATACCCTGCAGAGGATTTTTTTTTATTCTATTTTCTATCAGCAGGTATCTGAAAAAAGTACGGAGAGCAGAGAGCTTTCGCGCAACTGAAGCAGCAGAGTTTTTCCCGTGCAGTGAACCGATAAAGGCCCGTAATGTCTCGGTCTGCAAAGGATCAAGACCGCTCTTCTGCTCACTGAAGGTATACAACTCACTGACATCTGAACAATAGGATTGTACGGTCAGGGGTGAATAGCCCCTTTCAACAAGAAGCCAGGATTGAAATTTCTCAAGGAGACGGGGCATAAAAAAAGAAATCTTGAAAGCGTTATCATTACGGTTTAATGTTGACAGAATACTCTCGAATACACAGTTTGTAAACCATGACCGACAACAGTGGGTGTATTCCCACAAGGTTAGCCTGTTTAAAAGGCATAAACAGTGTTTAAATGGACAGGGAGGTTCTGCGGGCAAATTATGAAATAATGCCCCTGTAAGGTGTTATTATGGCAAAAAAAACCTTTGAAAGTGCTTTGTCACGTCTCGAGTCCATCACCGATGAACTCGAAGAAGGTGAACTCAGCCTGGAAAAAAGTTTAAAAAAATTCGATGAAGGTATTACCCTCGTTGAATTCTGTAATCACAAACTCGAAGAGGCAAAAAGCAAGGTTGACCTGTTGCTGAAAAAAGATGGCCGGCTGACAACCGAACCTTTTGACGAGACGACCTCATCGGAATAGCTGTTTTCCGAAGGTCCTCTCTGCATACGCGCCCACCTTTTTGATTAACTTTGACGAAATTATAATCATATGCTTATGATAAATTCACAGGCAGACCAGCAGACCAGCCTGCTTGATTCCATTGATTCTCCAACTGATCTGCGAAAACTCTCCTTGCAGCAGTTGGAGCTGCTTGCCGATGAACTGCGGGACATAATTATCAACACTGTTGCCGAAACCGGTGGCCATCTTGCCCCTTGCCTCGGCGTGGTTGAACTGACCATTGCCCTGCATTTTGTCTTTAACACCCCTGAAGATAAAATAATCTGGGATGTCGGCCACCAGACCTATGCTCATAAACTGCTTACCGGCAGACGCAAACTGTTTCATACATTGCGCCAACATCGCGGACTCAGCGGTTTTCCCAAGCGGGATGAGAGCCCGTATGATGTTGTTGAAACCGGTCACAGCTCAACCTCGATTTCGTATGGGCTTGGTATTGCCGCCGGCAAATGTCTTAAAAATGACTGTAGAAAGGTTGTTTCCGTAATTGGCGATGGCTCTATGACGGCCGGACTTGCCTTTGAAGGCTTAAACCAGGCAGGGCATCTCGACAAAGACCTGATCGTTATCCTCAACGATAATGAGATGTCCATTTCACAAAATGTCGGGGCCTTGTCCAGCTTCTTGAATAAAAAGCTCACCGGCAAGGCAGCCCGGCGGCTGCGGGATCATATCGAGGACCGGTTAATGGCCCTGTCTTCGGTTGGAGAAAATATCCTGTCGGTTCTGCGAAAAAGCGAAGAAAGCCTGAAGGGATTCTTTACCCCCGGCATGCTGTTTGAAGCCCTTAAATTTCAATATATCGGTCCTATTCCTGGGCATAATGTTGAAGACCTGATCACAACCCTTGAAAATGTCAAAAAACACAGCCATGGCCCGGTGCTGGTTCATGTGCTGACGACCAAGGGAAAGGGGTATAAGCCTGCAGAAACAAACCCCGGTGATTATCACGGGGTCGGCCCTTTTGATATCGCAACGGGTAAGGCAAAGAGTTGCAAGGGAAATATCTCTTACACCAAGGCATTTGGCAACACGCTGTGTACACTTGCAAAAAAAAATAAGCGCATCACAGCCATTACCGCGGCAATGCCTGCCGGAACAGGATTGATAGATTTCAGCAAGCAATTTCCCGATCGCTTTTTTGATGTCGGCATTGCTGAGCAGCACGCGGTTACCTTTGCAGCCGGCCAAGCCCTGGAGGGAATGCGACCGGTGGTTGCAGTCTACTCAACCTTTATGCAACGCGCCCTGGACCAGGTTATTCATGATGTCTGCATTCCCGATCTGCCCGTAACCCTTGCCCTTGATCGAGGTGGCGTGGTCGGCGATGACGGCCCTACCCATCACGGCGTGTTTGACCTTTCCCTGTTTCGTTGTATTCCCAATCTCGTCCTGATGGCGCCCAAGGATGAAAACGAGTTGCAACACATGCTGTATACCGCCATTAATCACCGTGGGCCTGTTGCCATCCGTTATCCGCGAGGTTGCGGCATCGGGGTGGAACTCGAACATCCGGAAAAAGCTCTTGCAATTGCCAAGGGAGAACTGCTGCGTGAAGGGGAAGACCTACTGTTGCTGCCGATCGGCAACAGAGTATATCCGGCGCTTGAAGCGGCACAAGGCCTGGAAAAGCTTGGCATCAACGCCGCTGTTATCAATCCGCGATTTATCAAGCCTCTTGACAACGAACTTATAAGCCATTGGGCGCGTAAGACAGGCAGGGTTGTTACGGTGGAAGACAACATGAAAAAAGGCGGATTTGGCAGTGCAGTATTGCAAATGCTGGCCGAATTGCACATAAATATTCCGGTTCGTCTGCTTGGTTACGGCAATACCTTTATCGAACAGGGACCACAGGAAATTTTATGGAAGGATGCCGGTATTGATACCGCGGGAATTATCAACGGCGCCCTGGAGGTCATGAAGCAATAACCGACCCTGAAAATACGGCAGGACAGTAAACGTCATAAGCAGCCTGCAGTCAAGACAGAGAGCGCTTACGTCAGGGAAGGAAAAAACTACTACTGATAAATTTTTCCTTTATGTCTGAGCCAGCCATCAACGTGATGGCCATGGGGTGCTTTATGGGTCCAGTGCAGGATCCCGCCTTTTTCATTCCACTCATACTCGCCGAAAAAAGAGACCTCATCTCCTTTTCTTAAGGAATTAATTCGTGGGGCAAGATCAATATTGTGTGCGACCAGCAGACTCTGTCCGGTGGGGAGACTAAGTATAAACTTCTGATGCCTGCGCCCCTGTTGATCATCACGCAGCACTCGACGGACAATCCCTTGTCCCGTCACCTGAACATTACTCTGCCGATTTCTGTACAGCGTGGTTATATCGGCATTTCCCGGTTGAATGACCGGCGAATTGGTGTGCAGCAGGTTTGGATACCGGGAATACAGGAAAGCAAGCAAAAGGGCCGCAATAAGAATAATAATCTTTTTTATCCGCACAGAAAACTCCGTTGGGTTACCGGGTCAGGATGATGGCTCTCATAATTATTGCATGGCCTCAAGGATGACGATCAGTTCCTGCTCCACACCATCCCGAAGAACCGTCAAGGTGACGGAATCTCCAACCTGATACTGTTCAAAAGCATCACGTAACTCATTATAGTTATGAACAGGCTTACCGTTCACGGTTAAAATACTGTCGCCAAGTATCAGACCGCCACGGACCTGGCGGGTACCGCGCAACCCGGCCTTTGCCGCGGTCGAGCCGGGCTGAACATTGAGCACAAGCACCCCGGGAAGTTCAAACTCTTCGGCAAGTTTTCTGGGAGCGATACTGATGCCGAGCCCCGGCCGAATCAACCGACCATGGCGGATCACCTGGGGTACCACATTGTTTACCTCATGCACCGGTACGGCAAAACCAATGCCGGAACTTCCCCCGGACGGGCTGTAGATTGCGGTATTCACTCCGATCAGCCGTCCGGCGCTGTCAAGAAGCGGTCCTCCTGAATTGCCAGGATTTATCGCGGCGTCCGTCTGGATCACATCTGAAATAATTCGACCGGTCACTGATTTTATCTCTCGACCGAGAGCGCTGACAATGCCTGTGGTCAGGGTCTGGTCAAGGCCGAAAGGGTTACCGATGGCAAAAACTTTTTGTCCCACCTGCAGGTCGTCGGAATCACCTAATGAAATAGGATGCAACGTATTTTTCGGCGCGGAGATCTTTAATACGGCAATATCACGGTCAGGAGCCGCACCAACAAGAACCGCTTTCCAGGTTGAGTGATCGGCAAGGGTTACCTCGAGCCGACTGGCATCAGAAATTACATGGTAATTCGTAACGATACGTCCCTGTTTGTCCCAGATAAAGCCGGAACCCGTTCCCCGGGGTATTTCGTACACATTTAAATTAAAGAGGTTTCGGCGCAGGGCGATAGAAGTGATATACACAACAGAAGGCGCAGAATTCTTAAAAACCTCTATGGTATTTTTTTCATCTTCGGCTAAATTTCCACGCGCCATAATTGCTCGTGGTTCAGCGCTCGGATCAAGGAGTGAAGGCTGAAAAGTCTGATACAGTAACCAACCGCCAAGGCCGAGGAGAATATAAAGGATGACCGGAGAGATTCGACGGAAGGGAGAAAAAGAATGTAACGGCATAAAAACGTCTATAGATGAAGAAAAATTTTAGCGATAGTAAAATATAAGGACACCCCGAGAACATCAATGGAGGTGGTGATAAAGGGACCGGTTGCAATCGCTGCATCCACATTAAATTTTTTTAAAATCATGGGAACAAGCGAACCGATAGTGGCAGCCATAGTCATAACAAGAAAAACAGACAACCCTACAACCAGCCCAAGATACAAGGGTGAAGTATATTTGAAATAGGCCAGAACCCCGAGAAGAAGACCAAACAGGGAGCCAAGGACAACGCCCACTGCCAGTTCTTTGCCCATTATTTGAAAAAACTGGTTCATATTCACCCGACCAGTAGCCAGACCACGGACAATAATTGTACTTGACTGGGTGGCGATGTTTCCTCCCATGCCGGCAATAATAGGAATAAAAGAGGCAAGAGCCAATACCCGCTGCAATTCTCCCTGGAACGAATTGATGATGAACATTGCGCCGACCCCACCTATCCAGGAGGCCAGTAACCAGGGGGCACGGAGTATAATTTTCTTATGCAGAGGCTTAAGGAGAATTTCCTGCTCCTTGCCTGCGCCTGCCATCTGCAGGAAATCCTCTGTTGCTTCTTCACGAAGGACATCAATAATGTCATCAACAGTAACAATACCTACGAGTTTAAAGGTGGCGTCCACAACCGGTACAGCCAATAGGTTATATTGAGAAACAATGTGGGCCACCTCCTCCTGGTCGGTGTCCGTGGTGACAGAGATGACATTGGTATTCATGATATTTCTCAGCTGCCGATGCATGGGATGCAGCAAGAGTTCTCGCAGGGACAGAACCCCCGTAAGTTGACCTTCACCATGGGTGATATAGAGATAAAAAACCATCTCCTTTTCTTCACTTCGTTTCTGGACTTTATTGATGGCGTCCTCAACGGTTAGATCTTCATCAAGATACATGAAGTCCGGCGACATGATGCCACCAGCGGTCTGCGGGTCATACTTGAGAAGTTCCTCAACCTCCTGCCGGTCATCAGCCTCCATATTCGTCCGAATCTCATGGGCAATTTCTTCGGGGAGCGCTTCAAGGAGATCAGCCGCATCATCTGAAGCCATCCTGGTGACAATATCAGCCATGAAATCAGGTGAAAGCCCGGTCACCAACTCAACCATGATGGAAGAATCAAGTTCGCTTAAAAAATCAGAGACGAAGTCGGTCCTGGCAATAATCTGAAAAATATCTTTTTGCTCAACCGGGCTGAGTGAACGAAAAACCCATGCCAAATCGGCCGGGTGTGTTTTGTTGATAAGCTTGGCAATGTTTTCAGTCGCACCACGGCGATGGAGGCGCCTGAGCGTATCAAGCAATACCCTGCCCTCCAGGCCTATCATTTCTCTTTTTGGTGTTTTTTCCATACATTTCCCCCGGAATTGCGACCGCACTGGGACAATACTTTTTCAAAAATATTTTAAATTACCCAACAAAATAAATTGCCGCAAGAAAAGTATTGCCCGTAATCAGAAAAGGAGACAGTTATAAACAAAATGTTCGGTTATTTACCAGAAAAGGAAATAAACTGTATCGAAAAAGGTTGAGGATAAAAAAGAACAGCAAAAAATCAGTGAAACAATCCTGACTTCTGGGTAAGAAAGCAGAGGAAAAAGCCAAAAGCCATGGCAAGCAGACCCATGATTCGAAGCTGAGCAGGCCGCATTGCCAAAAGTTGTTTAAGCCATTTCAGCATGGCTTCGGGAAAGGCAAAATAGGGCAATCCTTCAAGGATAAAGACCAGACCGATGAGCGTAAGAAGAAGTTTCATGCTGGTAGCCTACCAGAACCGACAAGCAGCTGCAAGACAGGAAAAGGAATCTCGTTTTTTTGCTGATGATCCGTTAAATGTTCCCTGGAGTGTCCCTCGAAACAGTCCGACACAACTATAATCTACACCATTTGTTAAAAAATTTTCGGCAGTTTCCACCACACGACTTCGAGTTTTCACGACACAGTCCGAACAGACAATAAAAATCATTAAAAAACGACTTATTCAGATCGATTAACCGGTAAAGATATTGACAATAGAGAACAAAAAAAAGTAAGTTGAACTCTCCAAACAAAGACCGATACGGATCATTCGTAGAACTCATATTTTGCTTTTATATATACAATTCTTTATAGACTAACGATATGAATCAGGAAGCAGCAGGCTCTAAATACAGTCAGGCCGGTGTCGATATCGACAAGGGGAACGCTTTTGTCTCTCGAATCAAGGGGCTGGTTGCAGATACCCATGGCCGTGGCGTTCTCAACGATATCGGCGGTTTTTCCGGGTTGTTTGCAATAGGCAATGCCGGTTATGAAGATCCGGTGCTTATCGCTTCAACTGATGGCGTCGGCACCAAGCTCAACATAGCCAAGCTCTGCAACAAGCATGATACTATAGGTATTGATTTGGTGGCCATGTGTGTCAACGATGTGGTGGTCAGTGGGGCAAAGCCTTTGTTTTTCCTTGATTATTTTTCCGTTTCCAGTCTTGATCTTGATGTGGCCACCGAAGTGGTTCGCGGCATTGCCGAGGGATGTAAAATCTCCGGCTGCGCTCTGATCGGTGGAGAAACAGCGGAAATGCCCGGTCTCTATCAACCAGGTGATTATGATCTGGCCGGTTTTGTTGTCGGTATAGGGGAGCGTGATGAGATTATTGACGGGAGCGATATCCGGGTTGGTAATAAAATCATAGGTCTTACCTCATCCGGGCTTCATTCCAATGGATATTCACTTGTTCGCAAAGTCTTTTTTGAAGAACTTGGTCTGTCGGTAACTGATCAGATTGCTGAACTTGGGTGCACGGTTGGGGAAGAACTGCTCAGACCGACTAAAATCTATGTCGAAAGTGTACTTAAGGTATTGCGCAATTTTACCATAAACGGCCTGATCCATAATACGGGCGGCGGTTTTATCGACAATGTTCCAAGAATTCTGCCGGGCGGCTGCAGGGCGATTATTCAGGTCGATTCCTGGGATATTCCCCCTGTTTTTTCCTTTCTCCAAGATAAGGGAAAAATTCCCATCGAAGAGATGTACCGCACCTTTAATATGGGAATCGGCATGATGGCTCTTGTCCCGGAAAAAGAAGTAGAAGATATCATGCAGCAATTTTCCGCTCTTGGTGAATCACCGGTGATTATAGGCGAAATCGTAGCCGCTGAAGATGATAATCAGAGAAAAGTTACCATGGAAGGGCTGTAAAAAAATTACAGTCCCTTAGGTAGTCTTTAGTTATATCAGAATCATTTATGTGGGTCCCACTCATACACTGACGCCGCAGTCAGCAGTTCCCCCTTTAAGTTTATAAAGACCATGGGACAGTGCAGGCAATATTGCCTCAATGTTCTCTCTCGCCGCCTTTTCACTTCCCGGCAAATTAACAATAAGGCTTTCTTTTCGTATCCCCGCTATGGCGCGTGACCATACCGCCTGGACAGTTTTTATTAGACTTGCCCGGCGCATGGCCTCGGCAAGACCCGGCACCTCACGATCAATCACAGCCCGTGTCGCTTCCGGGGTCTGATCGCTCGGGGAAACACCGGTGCCACCGGTGGTGACAATCAAATCAATACCTTTTTCATCCACCCACCGGGTCAACGTTGCAATGATAAGGGAATGGTTGTCTGCTATAACGCTATAGTCGGTTACCCGATACCCATCGAGAGTGTTAAACAATTCGCGCAGCATGGCGCCGCTGGTATCTTCACGTTCACCTCGCGATCCCTTATCACTGAGCGTCAATATACCTACGTTGTAATCACCCATTACTCTTCATTTTTATGTTGCTCAATGATCTTTTCGGCCAAATGGGACGGCACCTCTTCATAATGGGAAAAATGAACAGTAAAGGAACCTCGCCCCCCGGTAATAGAGGTCAGGTCAGGCGCATAGAGCAGAATCTCTGATTGGGGAACATGGGCTCTGACGATTTCATATTTGTCCGTGGCATCCATGCCGAGCACCTTGCCGCGCCGACTGTTCAAATCGCCCATTACATCGCCCACATGCTCCTTGTCAACCTGTACTTCAAGTTCAAGAACAGGCTCAAGAAGCACTGGACCGGCATCCATAACGCCCTTTTTAAACGCTAATGACCCGGCAATCTTAAAGGCCATTTCCGAAGAATCCACATTGTGAAAAGATCCGTCGATCAGGTTGACCTGAACATCAACAAAAGGGTAGCCCGCAATGACACCTTTCTCCATTGCCTCAACAATACCTTTTTCTACAGCAGGTCGATATTGTTGCGGAATTACACCACCGACAATGGAATCAATAAATTTAAAACCTTCACCTCTTGCAAGGGGTGACATCTCAATGGTACAATCTCCATATTGCCCGCGACCGCCGGATTGTTTTTTATGTTTTCCCTGGACGGTAACAGAACCCTTAATGGTTTCACGATAAGGCACCTTTGGTAAACGCAGTTCCATTTCCACCCCGAACTTACGCTTCATCTTTTCTCCAACTGCCTCAAGGTGAATCTGCCCTACTCCTAAGATCAGTACCTCATGGGTCTGCGGTTCACGTGTCAACTGCAGGGTAAGATCTTCATCAAGCATTCGGGTGATGGAGGAAAATAGTTTTTCTTCGTCACCTTTTTTAGCACTGACCGCATAGGAGATAACAGGAGGAATGGGTTCAAGAACATCATAGATGATCGGATTACTTTCATCACAAAGGGTATCTCCAGTGACCGTCTCTTTAAGCTTTGCCACTGCAACTATCATCCCGGGAATGGCCTGTTCAACCTGCTTTTGTTCCCTTCCTTCCAGAACAAACAGATGCCCGAAGCGTTCACTGGTTTTTTTAGTTGAATTATAAAAAGTGTCTCCTTGCAGTATACCGGAATAAACCCGAAAAATAGTCAATCTACCGGCAAAAGGATCGGCCATGGTTTTAAAGACCAGCGCTGAAAAAGGTTCATCAACCGAGGCCTTGCGCTCAAGGAGTTCTCCCTGTGCGTCAACACCAACGTGAGCAGGCCTTTGATCAGGAGAAGGCAGAAGATCAACAACGGCATCAAGGATTACGCTTGTGCCGGCATTATTGAGCGCTGCAACAGCACAGACAGGAGCAATCTTGGCCTGTTGCACGGCAATGGAAAGTCCCTGTGTCAATTCATCATTGGTCAGCTCACCCTCTTCCAGAAATTTCTCTATCAAATCATCATCAGTCTCGGCAACATACTCCATCAAATTCTCACGAAGAACAGCTACCTCATCCACCATGTCAGGAGGTATCTCACCTGCTGTTACCTTGCCGGATCCATCTTTCACAAAAAACAAAGCAACATTGGCAGCAATATCAACCACCCCTTCAAATTTATCTTCTGCGCCAATGGGTAGATAGAGGATGACGGGATTAAGATCAAAACTATCCTTTATTTCATCAACCGTCTTCTGAAAATTGGCCCGCTCACGGTCCATTTTAGTAATACAGATCAGACAGGAAAGATGACGATCCTGAATAAAATCAACAAAGCGTTCTGTCTGACTACGTACACCAAGAACTGCACCTACTGATAAAATTGCACTATCAGCCACCTGAACGGCAAATTTAGTTTCATTGACAAAGTTATCATCTCCAGGAGTATCGCTGAAAAAAATCTCATTTTTCTTCCAGTCCACATGGTTAAATCCGGTACTGATAGACACCTGCCGCTTGATTTCCTCAGGTTCAAAATCCATCACTGACGAACCATCATCCACCTTACCCATCCGATTTACGGCTCCGGCTGTAAAGAGCAGAGCATCTGCCAGTGTGGTTTTTCCACTGTTTCCATGGCCGAGAATAACTGTATTCCTGATGTGTTGTACGTCCTGCATGAATACCTCCGGTAGTGCGGGTAGGGTTGATAAGGTGATGATTCCTCTTCACTGCTGCGCCAGCGTATGTCGAATAATTCTTTCGCTTTTGCATCAGGGATGGTAACCATCGTTGCCAAGAACGTCAGTGACCTCTATATATTCTCATTAACCTTGTAAAGTCAAGTGATAACATACTGAATGGCTGCTCAGTCTCATTCCCCCGAAACAACTGGAAAACCAAGCATTTTTACCGGAAAAATAGCAAAGTCCGCTGGTGCTGTCAGCGTGGCTGTCATGTGCAGTCGCGTCCTTGGGCTTGTACGGGAACAAATCTTTGCGGGCCTGTTTGGTGCCGGTTTTGCCTATGACGCCTTTGTGGTTGCTTTCCGGATTCCAAATCTGCTGCGCGACCTCTTTGGTGAAGGGGCCCTTTCAGCTGCCTTTGTCACCGTTTTCTCCGAGTACGACACAAACCGGGGAGCGGAAGAAACCTGGAAGCTAGCCGGAACGGTGCTGACATTTTTTACTATTTTTCTCAGTCTGCTGACCCTTGCCGGCATATATTTTTCAGGTCCCATTGTGCACCTGCTTGCTCCTGATTTTTCTCTCGTTGCAGGAAAAACAGAACTGACAACCATGCTGACCAGAATCATGTTTCCTTTTCTGGTTTTCGTTGCCCTGGCAGCTGTTGTCATGGGCATGCTCAACACCAAAGGCAAATTTTTTATCCCGGCCATGTCTTCGGCTTTTTTTAATCTCGGCTCTATCCTTGGCGGCGTAAGCCTGGCCCTTGTGTTCCCCCGATTCGATTTACCTGCCATTGCCGGAATGGCGTGGGGCACCCTGATCGGTGGTCTCATGCAACTGCTCATTCAGTTACCGTCGCTTCGCAAGGTCGGATTTGTCTTTATTCCACGCTTAAAGCTCAATGATCCCGGCTTGAAACGAATATTACTCCTCATGTTGCCGGCAACCATCGGACTGTCCGCCACCCAAATCAATATTTTCATTAACACCAACTTTGCCGCAAGTTGTGCTCAGGGGTCGGTTTCCTGGCTGAATTATGCCTTTCGCATGGTGCAGCTTCCCATTGGGGTGTTCGGAGTCGCCTTGTCCATCGCCGCACTGCCGGTGCTGGCCCGTTGTGCGGCAAAAAAAGACATGAATGGCCTGCGGCAAACTTTCACCTCATCACTGTTGATGGTTTTCAGTCTGACAATCCCCGCAACAGCGGGTCTCGTTCTCCTTGCCGATCCGATTATTCGCCTGATCTTTGAACACGGCGCCTTTACCGCTGTTGATACAACCCAGACAGCGGCCGCCCTTACTTATTATGCCTACGGACTCTTTGCCTATTCGGCGGTAAAGATCATGGTTCCGGTTTTTTATGCCTTAAACAATACAAAGTATCCTGTAATCGGCAGTTTTCTTGCCGTTGCGGCCAACATCCTGATTATCTCTCTAACCATCAGTCAATTTCAACATAAGGCAATCGCTCTTTCAACATCATGCGTTATGATTCTCAACTTTTTCTTTCTTGGAGGGGTACTCTATATTAAATTGCAAGGGTATTCTTTACGATACATCGGGACTGGTCTTGCAAAGATTTTTTTAAGTACCGGCGTGATGTCCCTGGCTCTTTTCCTGCTGCAAAAACAGATGACTTCTCTTTTGCACGGTTCAATATTTATGCAATTTATCCTGGTTTTTCTCCTGATCTTCATTGGATCGTTGCTTTATGGTGCGACACTACACCTGCTCAAACTGCCGGAACTTGATCTTATTACGGGAAAAATAAAACAACGCTTTAAAAAAGATTAAATTTTTCAATCGATGAAAGTCGGCTGTAAAAAAAAACAAAAAAGGCGCCTCAGGCTAACCACCTGAAACGCCTTTGTATTTTATGGGGTGAGCGATGGGACTTGAACCCACGACCTCCGAGGCCACAACCCGGTGCTACCACCAGCTGAGCTACGCTCACCATATGCGAGCGCTTTTATACTCAGATGGTGTCAATTTGGCAAGGAGAAAGTCTGCTTTTACGGCAGCTCTTTCCGACAGTGTTTACAAACAGTGGCCCGGGCCTTAATCAACTCCGCACAAAACGGACATTCCTTTAAAAAATGTTTGGTCAGTATTGCTGAAATGGCCATATTCACTTCCTGTTCCAAGGATGTATCCCGAAATGTATGATTGCGCAACGGCTCAATGCAGTCAAGATCGTTCAAGGGAACCAATAATTCGACAGCCTCTTTTCTCACCCTGATATCGGCAGCTTCATCAAGAAGAAGAAAGAGTACCGGCTCAAGGTTATTGTCTTCGAGACAGGTATCAAGGGCCGCTTCAGCCTTCTTTTCCTGTTGATATCTTTTATTTTGCCTCTTCATCGCCTCAACATCAACAATGCTTCCTGTAAACGCGCCCCTGCCAGCGACCATCATATTATAGGTTTCCTTGCTTCCGGGGATTTCCATATAGCGATACGACCCCACGTGACCATATTGATTCTCAATATATTCCCAACCCTTAGCAAAAAGTGAACAGTCATCGTTCAAGCAGATAAACAGATACTCCGAACCCCAGCCAAGACCGTCTCCAACATGCACTGGCGGCGCATGGCAGAGTGTTAACTTTGTTTTGCAGTGAGGACAGGTGTGTTCTTCTTCAAGATATTGCAATACAGTTGCCAGCATAGTCTTTTTATTACTCCGGCCTGATAGAACAGGCATATAATATGACGTATCTCATGGATGCCTTCAAAAGATACAGTGAAATTTCCAAAAAGATGGACAGTACATTCTCTACTTTAAACAAACAATATTACTTTATTTGACTGGTATCAGGGAGAGTACATCCGGTTCCGCCAACCGGCGCAATGAAAAATGGACGTCACGAAGAACCACTGCGATGCAGTGACTGATACATAATCAACACAAACCAGAGTGCAAAAATAATCAGGATAAACCTTTTACCGGTCAACTTTGTTTTCATAGGGTTGTACAGTAAGCATGGTCGGCCCCAGCGTCAAGCGGCTCAGACCATTCTTCCCAGCACTTCATCAACAGCCTTTGCCTGTTCCATCCTTGCCCTGATAAAATCATCCGTCAGATGATCGACATTTAGATTTATCAACTCAGTCAGATTCCCAATGGCAGAAGCGTCCGCCATAGCAATGACTTTTTTTAAATTGTCTGAAAAGTCCCGGACAATCTTTCGTCCCTCACCAGAGGTGGCCATAATCTCGGCATAGGTGCGTGGATTCTGCGCATGTACCCTGGCCATGGCAAGAATCGGATACAATGAGGTTAAAGTGCAGTGCCCGGCAATATCTTCTGCGGTAATATTGTTCATCTCAAGCGTCATTGCCAAAGCAACCGAGATAACTGTAGGCAGTTTTTGTCCGACCCCCATGAGCAGGTCATGTTTATTCGGAGAATCATGGTAAATATCCGCACCGTGTTTATACAGAAACGCTTCAAATTCACCACAAAAACGACCACTCCTCGAAGTACGTACAACAATGGCGTTTTTATCCTTCATTGTCGCGGCTTGAGGCCCCCATAAATTATGGACCAACATCACCTCAACACCAGGTGAGGTTACTTCAAGCGCACATGTAACCGTGGTTTCAGATTCACCAGCAAGCAGGATCAAGGCCATGCCGTCGGTGAGCAGAGGCCCGTATTGCTGAATGGCCGCTACCGTGGCTGAGATCGGCACACAGAGAACAAGAACATCCACTTCGGAAATCATATCTTCAGGGCGCAGTTTAGTTGAACGACCACTGAGCAGGACATGGTACCCTTCATTTTCCAACCGGTCGGCAAACCATGTACTCATTGCGCCGGTGCCGATAAAACCAAATGACTTAATATACTTGGTCCGCATATCGACCCGGGGGAAACTGCCCAGCAGGCGCAGGGAATCCATTTGCTGAATCACCCTGTTTTCAATACGGCGCACTGCCTCTTTAATCACGTCATCCTGGATATGCCCTTCTATCTCTATGTAGACTTGCAGTTTCTGGGTTTTGATATCATTTTCAGATCGCATATCAAGAATATTAATGCCCCGCCTGGTGAATTCGCCGAGGATATCCACCAGCATACCGACCCGGTCATCAAGAGGTTCCGTAATCAAAACCGTGGCATCATAACCGGTCGGAACGGCAAGTTCCGGCCCAAGAACGGCATAGCGCGTCCTGTTGTGGGGGGCAACGTCGCGTTCAAGAATTCCGAGTCCCAGTGTGGTTAGCAGTTTCTCACCGTCAATCGCACCGAATCCGGCAGGTTTTTGTCTGCTGATATTACGGACCGCCTGCTTGACATCATGAACCCCCATTAAAGTTACATCAGGCAGGACATTGCCAAGATATTCTTCACATTGCTTAAACACGGCCTGACTGCCAATCAGGGTTGTCAGATCCTCTATTGTTTCTCCGCTTTGCAGGGCACCAAGAGATAAATCTACCGGTAAAACAATGTTATCGACCCAGTACCCTGATTTTATCTTCTCAAAAAGACGGAAATACGGTTTATTCTCCCCTTCACGAGTGTTATAAATTGGAACAACAATCAGGTTCGCCTGTCCCTCAATAAAAGCCTCAATCAGAGCACTGGTATGAGGATAAAGGGCAATATCAGCACCCGGGGCATATCGGCTTGCAGCAAGCCAGGAGTGTGATTTCTCAGGTCCTACGGTGGCAATAGTCAAAATGGACACGGATCCTGCTCCATTGGAGTATTCATCAAAATCAAGAGGACAGTGCTTGTGTCAAAAATTTCTCTATTCATTACAATTACACTATTCCGCTTTAATACTTTTTTGAAAATGAAAAATTTTTCCCCCACATCAACAACAAAGTATTTTTTCACGCAAAAGAATCAGTAATCATAAAAGATATGCCTCAATTATTAAACCCTAAAATAACAGCCGACCTCCCATGATCCGGAAACAGGGTACAGTCGCTGAATATGTAACGGCACTAAGGGAATCGGATCGATTTGGCCCCCAGGTTGTAGCTTATCGACGATTTGCCCGTCAAAAAGGCCATGGCCGCCCTATAGAGCAGCATATACTTCCGGAGCTCATCGATCTGCTCGCCGGACTTGGAATAACCAAACTCTACAGCCATCAGAACCAGGCAATTAAACTGATCCAACAAAAAAGAGATGTTCTGGTTGCAACCCCGACGGCAAGCGGGAAAAGCCTTATTTACAACCTCCCCGTCTTTCAGGAACTTTTGCAAAATTCCCAAGCCAGGGCGCTCTATCTCTTTCCGCTGAAGGCCCTTGCCCGGAACCAACTTAAAACCGTCAGACAATGGGGCGCCCTTCTACCGACACATTTTGCCGATATCAATATGTCACCTGCAGCCGTGTATGACGGCGATACCACCGGATACCAAAGGAAAAAAATCCGGGACAACCTGCCCGCCATTCTCATTACCAATCCGGACATGCTGCATCTTTCCCTGTTGCCCTACCATCATCTCTGGGGACCATTTTTTGCCAACCTGACACATATTGTCCTTGATGAGGTGCATACCTATCGTGGAATTTTCGGTTCACATATGGCCTGGGTAGTGCGAAGGCTGAAACGAATCTGCAGCCTGTACGGCAGCGAACCGGTTTTCATTCTCTCCTCTGCCACCATTGGCAATCCAGAAGAGCTTGGTAAAAATCTACTTTCCGGACCTGTAAAAGTCATCACGGCCTCAGGTGCTCCGCAACCTCCAAGAAATATTTTACTCTTAAATCCTTTGGAATCCGCGCCTGCTGCGGCAACTTTGCTTCTTGAGGCAGCAATTTATCGAAAATTACGCACCATTGTTTATACCCAGTCCCGTAAATTGACCGAACTTATCACGCTTTGGTGTGAAACCCGTTTAAAAGAAAACAAGGACAGGATTGCCTCTTATCGGGCAGGATTTCTTCCAGAGGATAGGCGCAGGATAGAACAACAGCTTGTCAATGGTGAGCTGCTCGGCGTCATTTCCACTTCCGCCCTGGAACTCGGTATAGATATCGGCGGGCTCGATATTTGCCTGCTGGTGGGCTATCCCGGCTCAATGATGGCAACCTGGCAGCGGGCCGGCAGGGTCGGTCGTAATGGTCGTGAATGCCTTATTGTTCTTATTGGACAAGAGGATGCCCTTGACCAGAACTTTATGCGCCATCCGGAGGACTTTTTCAATCGGTCGATTGAGCCGGTTGTACTTGACCCGGAAAACGAAAATATTGCAGGCGCCCACCTGCTCTGTGCATCGGCGGAAATACCATTGACAAGAGATGAAGATCTTTTGCGTGACAACAGCTGCATGTCTTTTCTTGCCCGAATGACCCAAAGAGGTAAAATTTTACAGTCTGCTGACGGCAACACCTGGTTTTCAGCTCGAAAATACCCGCAACGTACGGTTAACCTGCGAGGCACAGGAAATATTTTTCTGATTTATGACACAAAAAATCATTCCCTGCTCGGGGAGATTGATGGATATCGTGCCTGCAGGGAATGTCATGAAGGAGCGGTCTATCTGCACATGGCAAAGTCCTGGCTCGTACGGCGACTTGATCTTCAAGCTCGTGAGATCCTCGTCACTCAAGCACGGCCAGCCTATTATACCCGAGCTATGGTCGATAAGAATACTGAAATACTTGCAACCGAAAAAGTTACTCACTGCGGATCGACAACCATATATTTCGGAAAATTGCGAGTTACTGAACATATTCATGGATATCAAAAAATTCTGCCCGGTAAAAGGCGCATTCTTGCCCGATTTCCACTTGAATTTCCTCCCCAGATTTTTGAAACCAAAGGGTTATGGCTTGAAATTCCCGATAAACTTCGCCAGGCCATGGAAGAGGAGAAATACCATTTCATGGGAAGTATCCATGCGCTTGAACATGCTCTGATAGGGACAATGCCGCTTCTTGTTCTCTGCGATAGAAATGATATCGGCGGCATTTCCCATCCATGGCATGAACAGATCCAAAAGTCGGCTGTTTTTATATACGACGGCTATTCCGGGGGTATCGGACTCTGCGAAAAAGCCTTTTCATTTATCCAAAAATTACTCACGCAGACTGAAAAAATCATTTCCGGCTGCAGTTGTGATTTTGGCTGCCCTTCATGTGTGCACTCGCCGAAATGTGGATCAGGGAACAGGCCTATTGATAAAGAGGGCTGCACACTGCTCCTGCATCGCCTGCTCACCGATAAATTAAAATTATCGCCGTCCCGTTCCAGATCTAATACGTTGCCGCAACGGCAAAAAAAGAAAAAAACAAAAAGAATTCAACCGGTAAAACATTGGGGTGTCTTTGACCTTGAAACCAAACGCTCAGCCAAAGAGGTCGGTGGCTGGCACCGGGCGGAGAGGATGGGTATATCAATGGCCGTGGTCTATGATGGAGATGAGGATAGATTTTTTTCCTACGATGAACATGATATTACCGGACTTCTTGAGCATCTTTTCAATCTTGATCTTGTGGTCGGGTTCAATAATAAAAAATTTGATAACAAGGTACTGTCGAGATATACACGCCAAACAATTTCCAGTCTCCCCTCTTTTGATATTCTGGAACAGATCACCAAGCAACTTGGCTATCGACTGAGCCTGAATCGATTAGCTGAACACACCCTGGGTATTACAAAAAATGGGGACGGTTTGCAGGCCCTTGCGTGGTATAAACAGGGTAAAATAGAAAAAATCCGGGAATATTGCAGAAAGGATGTGGAGATAACACGGGATCTCTTCGTCCATGGCCTGCGGCAGCAGCACCTTCTTTTCCAAAACAAAGCAGGAAAAGTGGTGCGGCTACCGGTACATTTCGACCGTGAAATTGAAAAAATTATTAAAAAATCAAGGCCAGACCAATTTTGAATGGACCCAGCCGGTTAATTTCGGATGGGAAATCTTTATCCATGCCCCTTTACGGCTGACCTTTTTAAGAATCACTTCCCGGGCAAGACTGCCGACTTTAGGATAGTTGGTTCCCGGGCCTTTGCGGGCATTGCACTCCTTGACCTTAACAATGACATAGGGGGTTTTGCTGACCAGTGCGTTGAAAATCCAGCCCTTATCATTTTCAAAATCACTGACTTTTAACCATTTGCCTTTTCTGGCAAGGACTTTAAGCGGATAACCTGCGGGGAGTTGAAATAAAACCTCATTGCCGGTTGCCGGACCGGAACGAAGATTCACTCCGTCCTTCACCACACTGACAAACTCGGCCGCCATACTGCTTACTGATGAAAACGCGACTATTGATGCTGCCATAACGCTGATTTTAACCATCTTCTTCAAATCTGTAGTTTTCATTTTACTCTCCTTCAAGCACATAGAGCCAATCGCATCTATCAGTCGACTCCTGTTAAATACATCAGATATTCCTGGTTTCCCTTGGCACCCTGTATTGGTGAAGGAATTACACCCTGACACTGTAAACCAAGACTTTTACCAAAGACCTCAATCTTAGAAAGAGCCTCCTGTTGTAAGTTGATGTCACGGACAATGCCGCCGTGAGCAACCTTCTTCCTTGGCAGTTCAAACTGCGGTTTCACAAGTGCGACAATACGGATAAAACCATCAAACAAACGAAGCATCGCCCCAAGTAAGAGTTCCAGTGAAATAAAGGAGGCATCAACTACACAAAGATCTAACGGCTCCGAAATTTCCTTGACGGTTAAATATCTCGCATTACACCGTTCCAGAACAATGACCCGCTCATCATTCCTGAGAGTCCAGTCAAGGACGCCGTAGCCGACATCAACGGCATATACACGGGCGGCTCCATTCTGCAACAGACAGTCGGTAAACCCTCCGGTTGAACATCCTATATCGGCACAGATCAATCCACAGGGATCGATTGCAAATGCATCAAGCCCGGCGGCAAGCTTTTTCCCTCCCCGGCTGACAAAAGGTTCTTTTCCTTGTACTGTAATCGGGCAATCAACAATCCACCGGCTCCCTGCCTTGGCAAAAGGATTGCCATTGACCAGTACCCGACCCGTTCCTATAAGGGCCGCAGCTTCCGTCACATTTTCGGCAAGGCCCTGTTCAACGAGCAGCACGTCCAGCCGTTGCTTTTTCCGTCCTCCCATTTTATGCCCAAGAACTTCGGAAGAGTATTGCAATATTATAAATTTTCCAACCGTTTCCTGGCTTTGCCTGCTTCGGGACTGCCGGCATACTCGTTAATTAACTTTTTGTAAATAATTTTAGCTGTCTCATTATCCGTGAGCTTTTCAAATGACATTCCCTGTTTTAACAGTGCTGCGGGTGTATGTGGATCCTTGGCATGGTTGGATATAACCTTTTGATAATCAAGAATGGCCAGGTCATATTCACCCTGATTATATAATGACTCCCCCATGTAAAATAAGGTTTGTGCTGCCTGTTCTCCTCTTGGATTTTTAACAAGAACCTGCTCAAAGCCGGCATATGCCTCCTTATACTGTTTTGCCTTAAACTTTGCCATTGCCTGATCAAAGGGAGCGGAGGCGTTATCCGGGACGACCACGGTTTGTACGGATGACCCGTTTTTTTCATTTCCGGATGGTGCCGATACGGTTTCCGGCTCGGCGATGTGGACAGAAGAGGAGTTTGTTTTCATTGAAACAGGCTGACTGCTCCCGACACGAACCTTTTTTCTTGTGGGCTTCACCTTGACAAAAGACGAACTTGATGCAGCGGCCATCACAGTCCGTTGTTTAGCCAATTCCGCTTTTCTGGCAGCCTCACGGGCCCGTCTTTCCGCCTCCCGTATCCTGGCCTGCTGCATGGAATCAATTCCGGTTGTCAATTGCTGTATCTGCTGTTGCAAAGCGGTTGTTTTCTGTTCATTGGCCGCAATTCGTTCTTCTAAAGCAGCCTGTAAAGTGGTCAGGGATTCTCTATTCTGTTCGCGATACTGACTTGCCTGGTGGGCATTTTCCTCAAGACGCGCTTTTAACTGTACAAGCTCTTCATACACCTGATCAATCTTACTGACCGAACTGGCCTGCCTTTTCTGTAATTGATCAACGGTGCTGTTTTTTACCTCATCTACTTTCTGATTGACAGCACGCATCTGATAATCCAGCTTTCGAAGATCGTCCTGAGTAGCACACTGACAGAGGAGTAAAAGCGAACAACCCGCAACTAAAATATTTCGTATACCCTTCATTATTTTCCTCTTTCTTCAAAAAAACGATTTTTCAAACATAAGTTAAATAGGCACTCAGATTCCTGAAAGATTTCGCTGTTACAGACAGGTACTTTTCTCATGGCCGAGCAGACCATCGCGGATACGACTGATTGCCTTTCAGGGAAAAAAGAACCCGCATTCCCTTACCGTTCGGGAAAATTGTGCAGATCTCCGAATGTCCGTTACGGCGACGGGAAAAGACGAGTTGGTTACCATCAGGTGACCAGGTGGCTGACTCAAAATCTCCCCATTCCGAAGTAACTTGAATGGGACGCCCACCTTTCGGGTCAATGATAAAAAGATGGTAATGACCATCGACTCGACCAGTATAAACGATTTTGTCACCCTTTGGCGACCAGCAAGGCTCACTGTTTTCTTTTCCCTCAAATGTCAGCCGCTGTACCTTGGTGTTCGTCATGTTCATTGTATATAACTGGGGCTGACCGCTTCTGTCAGAGACAAAAACAATGAATTTGCCCTCTGGAGAAAAGGATGGAGAAACATTGATTCCCATCTTTGAGGTCAGTCGCTTGCGAATTTTTCCTTTTCGATCCAGAAGATACAGATCGGGACTGCCGTCCTTGCTCAAGGTAACGACCATTGTTTGACCGTCGGGAGAAAAGGCAGGGGCAAGATTCATGCCCTTTCGCCTCGAAAGTGAGCGAGTTATCTTGTTTTGTCGTAAATCAGTAATATACAGATCCTGATTGCCTCTATGATAGGTAGTATAGGCAAGGTATTTCCCATCCGGTGTGAAACGGGGAGACACGCAGAGATGCTTATGCCGGGTTATCTGACGCCTTCCACGACTCATCACGTCACCTATAAATACTTCCTTGGCTCCGGTCTCATCGGAAACATAGGCGATTGACGTGCGACTTATCCCAGGTTCGCCGGTAAATTCTTCTACCAGCGCATCGCCAAGGCGCAGAACCATATCGTCCTGCTGGCCAAGCTGTCCCTTATATCTTCTGCCGGCAAGCATCTTATTCTCTGCGATATCCTGCAACCGCCCTTCAATGACAAGATTATCTCCATGACGACTAAACTGACCTCTGACCACAAAATCGACTCCGTATGCTTTCCAGTCCACATCAGAACCAGTGCCGTAAGTATTGGGATCGACCACGCGAATAAAACCATGGAACTCAAGGGCACGGCCAAGCAGTTCAGCCATGGCTCTTCCACGTGTCCTATCAGCATGGCCTGTCTTTAAATCATGAAAGGCAGGCAGAGCAACGACAATTTTTCGAACATCAGTGGCGGTAATATCGAGATATACACGTTCTGCATAAGCAGATCCTGCAATAAAAGAAAATAACAGAAATACAACGGTAAGTGAAAGCAATTTTTTGGTAAATTTCATGAGATATGTATGCTCACGTTGTGGATAATTAGTGTAAAGTGTTAACCTAAAGTAATTTCAATGCTGCACGCCGGCGGGTCGTAGTCGAAAACCGAGATCTATTCGTTTCTTTTTCAGGCCAGGCGGAAAAGGCGGCATGGGAGCCGCTTTTTTTACTGTCTCCCTGGCAAACCGATCAAAAAAAGAGTCTCCGGAACTCTTAGCCACCTTTACATTGACAAGGCGACCATCCCGCAGGACTGTAAATTCAACAATTGTTTCCAGAGACGGCGACCATTTTTTTAGCTCAGGTAGAATCCATAATCGTTGAACACGGCCGGCAAGGTCCATATAATACTGTCGCTCAAAAGCGGATTGCACCGTTTTATTTCCTTGTCCGCCTCTGGTTGCAGGTCGTACGGCGTGTAACCTCTCCTGTTCCCGAATCACGGAAGCAACCTCGGCCCGTGCCCTGCGTGCGGCTTCCTTGGCCTGCTTTTCTTGCGCCCTTGCCCTTGCAAGAGCTTTTTGCCTTGCACGCTGCTGTTCCCGTTGCCGACGTTTAAGTTCAAGGGCCTGTTGCTCGCGCTGTTTTTCTTCCTCAAGCCTGGTATCTCGTGCCTTTTTTACTTTACGTTTCAAAGGATGGACAGATATAGGCTTAACCTCTGTCAAGGATTCCGGTTCCGTTTTGAGTACAGCTTTTGTGGATACCTCAATCGGAACCGCATCCACGTGTTCCGGTGGAGGCTGAACAGGCTTGGGTTCCGGGGCAGGTTCATGCCGCTCGACTGCCGCAGGTGGCTTCTCAACCTCTACCGGTGATTCCGGCATAGAAACGAGATCGATAGTCAGCACCTCCTCAAGAAGCGGCTTTCGATCAAAAATATTGGGTAGGTACAAAGCGCTGACCAAGATGAGGGCATGAAAAATAACAGCGAGATTAATCGCTCTGCCCCACCGCCGGTCATCCTGATTTTGTTGTTGATAAAATTCCTGTTCGGAAAAGATCATACCATCCAAGAGAATCACCGGTTATTTCTTTTTCTCTTCGGATGGTTGCGTAATCATGCCCAGCTTTTCAAACCCTGCCCTTTTAATATCAGCCATAGCTGTTACCACCACTCCATACGGGACGTCCTTATCAGCTCGAAGGTACAGTGGTTGCAGCTTTTTCTCCACGGGCAGACGACTGAGCTGCTGATAGAACTGATCTCTGTTCACCCTGATTTTGCCAAGAGAAATTTCACCTTTGGCATTAACGGTAACAACCAGGGGCTCTTCCTGTTGACGCAGTGCTTTTGCCGTGGTCTTTGGCAGATCGACCTCAAGACCCTGGGTCATCATCGGGGCAGTGACCATGAAAATAATCAACAAAACCAGCATGACGTCAACAAGTGGCGTCACATTAATCTCAGAGACCAGTCTATTTTTTCCTCTACCGCCGACAGGGCCCATTATATCAGTGCCTTGGATTCAAATTGTTCAAAATTTTCAAAAAAACCTTTATGAAATCAAGTTTAAGGCAGACTTACCTTTATCCACGGGCGAGAATATCCCGTTCAATGAGGTTCAGGAAATCCGTTGTGAAATTATCTACGTCGGTTTCCACGTCTGCCTGCTTATTTGAAAAATAATTATAAAAAATGACAGCGGGAATGGCAACGGCAAGACCGGCGGCCGTGGCAATTAATGCCTCGGAAATACCTGGAGCAACCACGGCAAGAGAGGCTGACCCACGTATACCGATATCTTGAAACGAGGTCATAATTCCCCAGACAGTACCGAACAAACCGATAAAGGGCGTGGCACTGCCTGTGGTGGCTAAAAACGAAAGGGAGCGACCAAAACGATCGCTCTCTATGAGCTGAGCTTTTCGTACCGCCCGCTTCAGATTCTCCATGGTTGCCAGCTGCATTTCCAGGGTCTCGTTGCCCCTCAGATCCTGACGCGCACCGCTGATCTTTTTCATTTCATTAAATCCGGAAACAAATACGGCAGCCTCGGGACTCATCGTGTATTCACGGGCTGACTCATAGGCTTCATTTAACGTTGTACTTTCCCAGAAGAGATCAAGAAATTTTACCGAAGCCCTTTCTGATCGTTTAAACATTACTTGCTTGAGAATGATAATTGCCCAGGAAACGACGGAAAAGATAAGCAGGGTGGACATAACCAGCTTGACCATAAGCCCGGCCCCGATCATCATAGAGAAAATTGACATAATCTATTAAAATTAAATATGATGGCGTCGTAAAAACTTCGATCTACTGCGTCGTGTGTCCTGTGGCGATTCTCAACATACTATATGTATAGTTAAGACCCGCCACAAAACACTACTCCTCGGAGTCTACGCTTACCTGTATATCTGTGTTTTTACTTAGCCATCTTTAAACGTTGTTTTGACTTTTTACGAGTTCATCAAATATGGTTGTATATTGAAATATGCTGTTACGAAATCAAGTAATTACGATTCTTCAGATACAGGTCCACTGAATCGGGAACAGACACGGTCTTTCCACGCCTCTATCTGATCTTCAAAGTCGGCAACCGGAAATTCCTGCCCGCAATCACGGCAGACAACTCTGCCATTATGTCAACGTCCCTTCAAATCAGCAGCACCACCGCAATGCGGGCAGAGTAGATCCATTTCCGATTCATCATCACCAAAGGTGCTGCTCACTCTGTTTTTCATCGTAGACAATTTGAGCAGCCGGCATGACCGCTCCAAATTTTCAGGCCAAACTCGCGATGATGACACTGCTTTGCTGTTCTGAAAATCGATTCGTGCATCAAGGTTTGCCGGCTGATCCTCAAATGAAAACTATGCAAAATCACTGCCAATTGCCCTATGCACACCTATATTTAATGGTGAAGTTCTACCGGAACCTGCTGTTTTCAGTCGGAGAAATTCCAGGTGAATTACTGAAAATTTCATTATAGCTTAGAATAAAAATTCTGTCGACCTTGTTCTATGGATAGTGTAAATTTTCTTCCGGACTTCTTTCAGAGTGCGCTTATATAATGATTTACGTAAGCTGATAACATCAAAAAAATCATTTCAGGAGATACGTATAAAATGTCTGATTCCATTATTGACGTGGTCATCATCGGAGCCGGTCCGGCAGGTATTCAGGCGGCAATACACGCTGCCAGGAAAAAAACACGTGTGCTCGTTCTCGGCCGTATTGAGAACAGCGCTCTCTACGGAGCGCATATCGAGAACTATGCCTGTATCAAAGGAGTGACAGATGGCAAAGATCTTCTTGAAGCAGGAATGTCGCAGATCAAACATTTCGGTGCCGACATTCTTGCCGAAGATGTACTGAAGATAGAACAACGGGAGCAACTCTTTGCACTGGAACTTGAAAGCAGTAAAACCATTATTTGCCGGACCGTTATTTTTTCCATGGGCGTTTCAAAGAAAAAACTCAGTGTGCCTGGAGAAAGAGAACTTAGCGGTCAGGGTGTCAGTTATTGCGTCGACTGTGATGCTAATTTTTATAGAGGAGCTACTGTAATGGTTGCCGGCAACAGGAGTGCTGCAGTAGATGGCGCCCTCACCCTGCTCGGCTATGCCGACAAGGTATACCTTGTCGCCCAACAGCTTAATGTTACCGATGAGCTCATGGAACGTCTTCAACAGAGCAGGGTGGAAGTTCTTGAACCCGCCTGGATTAAGGAGATACATGGAGACCAGGAGGTTTCCTCGGTTACCCTTGAAAATAACTCATCTATTGATATTGACGGTATTTTTATCGAACTTGGTTCCAAGGGCGCGCTTGAACTTGCCACTCAGGTCGGTGTTGCCCTTGACAGTGAATACTTTAAATATATCAATACGAACAGAAAACAGGAGACTAATATTTCCGGTATTTATGCCGCAGGTGATATTGTCGGCCCCCCATATCAGATGGCCAAAGCCGTAGGCGAAGGCTGTGTTGCCGGCATGAACGCTGCCACTTATGCCCGAAGGCAAAAAAAACCGACTTGATACCCGGGCGGCAATACAACTCCAATATGATCGAAACCTTCTAATATAGAGGGGGTTTGCCTTGCTTTTCTTTAAACAATATGTTTATATTTATATTTAATTTCCAATCAGAATAAATTCCCTTTTTTATCCTTGGCTGAAGTAATCTTGCATCAGGCAGGATTTTTTTTACCCTGAAGAGACCGTTAAAAGACATACTTTTAACACTCCTCTCCATGGTTGGAAAGATAACTGCGTTTACCTGATTTAAACGATTCTCACGCCTGTTTCATTTTTCACGGTATAGTTTGTGAAATAATCGGCAGTGAACACAGTTGACACCTGTACTACTTGTATTAACCACAACCCAAAGGCACACAATTGAAAACAAAAATTCTTGTAGCGAATCGTGGGGAGATAGCCATTCGCATAAGCCGCGCCATTCAAGAGCTGAATTATGAGGCGGTAGCGATTTACGAGACTCCGGATCGTGATTCCCGGCATATCCGAATCGCCGACGAAGCGGTATGGATTGGAGATGGCCCGCGTTGTGATTATCTTGACATAGATAAAATTATTACAGCAGCTGTTCATGCTGGGGCCATAGCCATTCATCCCGGGTATGGATTCCTCGCGGAAAATCCTGATTTTGCCCGTGCCTGTGAGGACGCCGGAATTATTTTTATCGGCCCTTCTTCAGAGGTGATAGACAAACTTGGTAATAAGGTTATGGCCCGGGAGATTATGGCACAGGCTGGCATTCCCATGGTTCCGGGAACAGACAACTTGAAGCCGGGAGATGAGGGCTTACAGGAGGCCATAGCTTTTGGAAAAAAATACGGCTATCCCATAATGTTGAAGGCAACCTCGGGTGGTGGCGGACGAGGTATTCGACGGATAGAAAAGGAATCCGAACTTGCGGAACAGTATCCTATTGCCCGGTCCGAAGCAAAGGCCGCCTTTAACGATGATTCGGTATATATTGAAAAAGTTGTGGTCAGGCCAAAACATGTCGAAGTGCAGATCATTGCCGATAAAACCGGAAAAACCATTCATCTTGGCACCCGTGACTGCTCCATCCAGCGTCGAAACCAGAAACTCATCGAAATTGCTCCTGCTTTTCACTTAAGTTCCGAACTTAATAAACAGATATGCGAAACAGCCATCCAGGCGGCAAAAGCAGCAGGATATTTTAACGCCGGCACGGTAGAATTTCTTCTCGACAGTGACAATTCCTTTTATTTTATGGAAATAAATACTCGTCTGCAGGTTGAACATACGGTGACGGAAATGATCACCGGTATTGATATAGTTCGCACCCAGATCAAACTTGCCCTGGGCAAGGAGCTTTTGTTCAATCAGGATCATGTTCAGTTGCGCGGTCATGCCATAGAGATGCGTATTAACGCTGAAGATCCGCAGAACAACTTTATGCCGGAGGGAGGCAAAACCGTTACAGTATATCGTTCTCCCGGGGGATACGGCGTTCGTCTTGACGGCTTCTGCTACCAGGGACTTACCATTCCAGAAGCCTATGACTCTCTGCTTGTCAAGTTGACGGTCTTTGGCTGGTCATGGAATGAGACTGTTGACAGACTCAAGCGTTGTCTGACCAATTTTGTTATCACCGGCCCCAAAACCACGATCCCGTTTTACCTGAATCTGATCAACCACCCGGATTTTAAAAAAGGCCGGTTTGACACCTCCTTTTTAGATGAAAATGAACAGCTTTTTGAATACGTAGAGAATGCCAGCGAAGTGAATAAACTTGCCCGACTGATAGCGGAAATCCATCAGAACAAACAGAATACTTACGCTGCCTGACGACAACAGGCACGGCATCAGCTTTTCCACAACCCGATTGCAACGGACACGAATATGATGACACGGATTACAGAAAAAATGAACGCCTCTGTGGTGCTGGACACCCTGCGCCATACCGATGGTTATTATATTACCAATACTGCCCGGGACATGTCCCAGTCAGATTATAAAAACCGTATTCTTCTCCATACTGATCTACTGGCTGCCAAGGCCAGGGAGGAATCCGGTTATTTTTCCCTGGAAATTACCGGTGGAGCATCCATACATGTTGATATTCTCCGCAAGCAGGTGGATCCTTTTCTCAAGCTGAAGCTGCTGCGGAAACAAATGCCCGATACCATGTTTCAGACCTTGTGTCGTGGGGTCAACCTTTTTGGTTACCGGCCATATCCGCAGAATGTCATCAGGCTCACTGTTCGTGAATTTGCCAAATATGTTGATGTCTGGCGTACCTTTGACTTCATGAATCATGTTCCCAATATGCAGGCAGTGTTTGAGGAAGTTGCCAAAGCAGGTAAAATTAATGAACCATGCATCTGTTTTTCAACCGGTCCCGAACATACCAATGAGTATTATGTGGGTAAGGTCCAGGAGATTATTGATGTTACCGGCCCTGAAATAATTTTATGCATCAAAAATCATGGCGGGCTTGGTTCTCCAAAACGTATCGGCCAACTGGTTAATGCCATCAAGCAGGCCTATCCTGAGCTTATTATCCATTATCATGGACATAATACCGACGGAAATGATATTGGCCGAATAACAGCCGCAGTTCTTAACGGCGCTGCCATTGTCGACGCTTCAGATCACGCGTTCACCGGCTTTTATGGCCCTCCTCCAATTCTAACCGTCATTCAGACCCTGAAAGATTACGATAGAGTTGCTGTCGGTATTAACGAAGAGGCTGTTATCAGATCATCCGATGTTATTCGTGACCAACGACAATATTACGCGCAGTTTGAAGCACAGATTAAAGGTTTTATGCCCACTGTCCAGATCCATAAACTCCCTGGCGGAGCAATGGGTTCAAGCCTGGAGCAGGCTGCAAAAGGTGGTTTCTTAGATAAAATGCCGGATATTCTGCATAACGAACTGCCAAAAGTACAGAAGGAACTCGGTAATTATTGGAGCGTAACCCCTGGTTCACAAATTTTATGGACCACGGCAGTCTCCAATGTCCTTGACGGTGATCGCTACGGCAATCCGTCCGGTGATTTGAAAAATTTACTTTTAGGAAAATACGGCCCCTTTCCCTTTTATCGACCCGCTGACTGGATTTACGAAAAGGCATTTGGCCCTGACTGGGAGAAGGTTCTTGAACAAGAAGGCGGCATCGAAAACATTGAGGATATGGATATTGATAAGGAACGGCAGACGCTGACTGGAAAACTTGGCAAGGAGCCAACAGAACAACAGTTAGTCAGCTATCTCCAACATCCCAATGACGCCGTTGAATTTTTCAAATTTGAAGAAAAATTTGGTCAGTCCTATGTCCTGCCACCGGCAATTTTTCTCCGACAGGGAGGATTCCAGCTTGGAGAAACCCTTGTTTTTCGTGACCATGACGGCAAAGAGCATCTCATTGAAATCGGGCCGAGCCAGCAGGACGACGATGGAAGGACCAACGTCTATCTCAACGTTGATCATCATCAGAGAACATTTATTATTGAACCGGAAACACAGGCCGGAGCAGCTGCTGAAGCAACACTTTCTAAAAATGAGATAGCCAACCTCGCCAAAAGTGGCGACATCAGAGCCCTTTTTGGCGGTAATGTTTATGAAATATCGGTTGAAACAGGCCAGGAGGTTCACGCTGGTGACCAAGTTGCGGTCCTTGAGGCCATGAAAATGCAGACTCCGGTTATCAGTGAAACTTCCGGCACGGTAGCATCGATCTTCGCAAAAACCGGCCAGGCCGTAAAACCCGGAGATAAATTATTGCAGATCGACAGTGACGCCCGTTAAATATTATCCTTGGTGAGTCGAAGTCCGATCCATCTGTTCGCGGGCTGCCCGGAGAAGACGGAATATTTCACGACTGTGCCGTGCCTGCCTCGTGCGTGCGAAAATAGCGGACAACCGGCTCAAGGCAATTGCATCGACCGTTGGTATCTTTTTTGTAATTTCATCAATGGTCGCACTGGCCCAGGTTTCCGCAAGCTCCTGTTGTTCGCTCCGAAGCACTTTTCTTGCGGCAATGGCCTCATTAAGCAGGGTATCACGAAAATATTTCAGCTCATGAAATTGTTCTTTGTTCTTAAGCGCCCTTCCCTTTCTCCTGGCAAGAAAATCATACAGGCCTGAAATTGGCTCATTTTTTAAAATTTTTGTGATATATTTAATCTGCCTTTTTTTTGTTCCGCCTTTAAGCGGTTGTGCTTCAAGAAATAATTCCAGAATCTGATGATCACAGGGGAGTTTTTTTATGTCCTGTTCCGACAATTCAACCAACTGCCGAACCAGCTGCTCAACCTTTTTAATCCTTCTTTTCCGCTCTGATCGACTTAGTTGAATGGCCATAACAAATATTCCATATTTTCACACAGCCGGTTTCTTCCCGAAATATCTTATGCCGGGGATCAGGCTCATTGACAATGGTATCTCTCTCATTGTTGCGACCGGCAACTATAAGGCTACCTTGAAAAATTGTATTTTCGCAAAATTTCTGCGTTATACTCAAAATTTTATCCTCGGAACCACGCTAAAGGCATGGTACCTGTGGTATAATTTTTCGTATGCCTTGGCCTTGAACACAAATCCTAATTCTTCAAGGCAACCCTAAATCATTATAATTCGGCCATGTTGGTTTATCTGGCGAAAAATATTGCTTGCGCTATAGTACATTTCAACGGGTAGTCTACTTATATGATATAGTTTTGGCAAGATACGCTTGATCAGGGCATTTGATTTTTGCCCTCTCCGGCCAATGATTTTTTTTATATCACCAGGAATGTAAAAAAACCCCTACCAAGGTATACTTATGTCTACTGTACAATCTTTTACCATAACCCAACCCACTCAAATTCATTTTGGCGCCGGATTGATTAAAGGTCTTCCTGAGATCATCAAGCAAACGGGTGGCAACAGGCCCCTGCTGGTTATTGATCCCGGCCTGGTAGCGGCAAATCAGGACAACAATATCCGGGTTCCGCTGGAAAATGCCGGAATTGATTTTGTTGTCTATGACCGCATTGATCCCGAACCCGGACTTCGTCTGGCCGACGCCGGCACCAATCTTGCCCGTGAAAAAAACTGCGACTGCGTTATCGGTGCCGGCGGGGGTTCCGCCATGGACGTGGCAAAGGCAATCAGCATCCTTCTGACCAATGACGGCAAGGCAATAGATTACCTTGGGGTTGGAAAAATCAAAAAACCCGGGGTCCCGAAAATCATGGTGCCGACATCAGCAGGCACAGGGGCTGAAGTCACCTTTACCGCAGTTTTTATTAATGAGGAAACAGGATCAAAAGGCGGTATGAACGGTGATCCGCTCTATCCCGATATAGCCATACTTGATCCGGAACTGACGCTGAGTCTGCCCCCTCATGTTACGGCAACAACAGGAATCGATGCCTTGACACATGCGCTTGAGGCCTATACATCGGTCCAGGCCCATCCAATCTCGGAAATGTACTCCACCAGGGCCATTACCCTGATCGCGGATAATATCAGGGCTGCCTATGCAGATGGCAGAAACATGGAGGCTCGCGGAAACATGCTGCTTGGCAGCCTGCTTGGGGGAAAGGCGCTGGCCATTGCCGGTGTTGGCCTTGTGCATGCCATGGCCTACCCTTTAGGGGGAATGTTTGGTATAGCGCATGGACTTGCCAATGCGGCCCTGCTTCCCTTTGTCTGCGCTTATAATCTAATCGGTAATCTGGATAAACACGCCCTGCTTGCAGAGCTGCTGGGACAGGACATCAGTGGTCTTTCCCTACGGGATGCAGCGGAAATTACGGTTGAAGAGCTGCACCTCCTCAACCAGGATCTCGGCATTCCCGGCAGCTTACGCGCTCTAAATATACCTGAAGAAAAATTACCTGAAATGGCCGAGATAGCCTTGACAGTCGCCAGACCGGTTGAAAACAATCCAAGGCAGCCTTCCAAAGAAGATATTATCGCGATTTATGAGCAGGCAATGGAAGGATCAATAATTTAGAAGAATCACATAGCCTGAAAAAATTTGATTCGACCAGGATGACCCCTTTTATAGGGTAAGGATGTGATCCCATATCCGGTTCGCGGTGTCGACCTTGGATAGAAGCGGCAGCTGCAGGCTCCCGCTTTTATCAACAAGGGTAACCTGATTAGTTTCAACGTCAAAGCCGGTTGTTGGGCTGAGGATATCATTGACCACGATGAGATCGACATTTTTCCGCTTTAATTTATTGCGACCTTCCTTTTCGTGGTTCCGACTTTCCGCGGCAAAACCAACCAGCACACAACCTGCCCGCCGATTCTTTCCCAACTCTGCCAGAATATCAGGATTTTCTTTTAGAGCAATCTGTCTGTTTTCTCCATTTTTTTTGATTTTCTGCTTCTGATAATTCTTTGGCCTGAAATCAGCTACAGCCGCCGCTTTGACGATAATATCAGCATCCCGAGACTGCTGGAGCACATGCTCCCGCATCTCGAGCGCGGTCGTCACTTGAAGGGTTGTCACAAAACAAGGAGCGGCAAGGGCTACCGGCCCACTGATCAGCACAACCTCAGCGCCCCTGCGAGCAGCAGTCCGGGCAAGAGCATGGCCCATTTTCCCGCTCGAACGGTTGCTTAAAAATCTGACGGGATCAAGTGGCTCCCTGGTCGGTCCGGCAGTAATAAGAATTTTTTTTCCAACAAGATCTTGCGGGCAAAAGAGTGAAACAAGTTTTTCATACACACCTTCCCATTCAGGTAAACGTCCTGCGCCCTCCTCACCACAGGCGAGATTTCCGCTGTCCGGGGGAACAACCTGGTAACCTAATCCCTGCAATCTCTCTAAATTTTGCCGGGTTGCCGGATGTGAAAGCATGTTTGTATTCATGGCGGGACAGATGACCACTGGAATTTTGGCCGCCAAGACAACTGTCGAGAGAAGATCATCGGCCATGCCATGTGCCAGTCGGGCCATGGTGTGGGCAGTAGCAGGTGCTATGAGGATAACATCGGCTTCTCGAGACAGGGTGATGTGAGCCATCAGCTTTTCCGGTTCTTCATCAAACATATCCCTGTAAACGGTATTTCCCGACAATGCGCCAAAGGTCAAGGAGGAAACAAAACGCTCAGCCGCTCCGGTCATCATTACAGTCACACCGACAGACTGAGCGGTTAATGCATGGATCCAGCCCGCAACCTTAAAGGCGGCAATAGACCCGGTAACACCAAGCAGGACATTCTTGCCACGCAGCGGTGATGTGGTGGAAACAGAATGTCCTTTGTCCGCACTCATACCAATTGTTGAAGTCCTCTACTGACTGACAGCCTCGCCAAATGGATTAAGTGCCGCCGCGGCAGTCTTATCAATGGTAACATACAGGGTCAATGAGGTTTTTCCGAAAGTTTCATCGGCAATAACCATCATACAGGTCTTGTTCGGCTTAACAAAAGCAAGCATAACATCCTTAGATGTTGCTTCACCGACAAGCTTCCATTTATTATCCTGCATGGCGCTGGTCATAAAATCCTTAAGCGAAACTACCTCAACTCGTCCGGTATAATACCAGATGCCACCCCGAAATGATTCGGTCTTGATGGTCATTGATTTGTCCCGCTTCCACTCCATATCCGTCGGCAGGACGATGTCCTGTATGTCGTCGGCAAACCCCGAAACAGGCGGTAAGGCCGAGTCTCCATGAACGACTTCCGTTTTCCCGAGAGAGCCGTTGGTACAGCCCCCGACAATAAGTAATGCTGCCATAAGTATCAGGAAAAGAAAGATTGATAAGAAATGGATTTTCTTCATGAGTCATCTCCTTTACATGGTTTAGAAAGACATTAAACAAATATCCCTGAAATTATCGAAAGATATCCTCGATATCCCAAGGCAATTTCAACATAAACAGTCTCTTATAAGTCCCAAAAAACTATTCGCCAGATAGAACGTATCTGAGCGAAAATAGAATCAACTGACAATCAGCGCTTTTCCAGCTCCTACCGGACTACACCTTCGCTTTCGGTTATTATTTGTAGAAAAAATTTAATATTATCATCTTATAACCTGTAGTTGTAAAAGAATACCTCTTCCCTGTCAACAATCATTGCCTGCGTGACCCCGTAAAAAGAGTGAAACAGCATTAATGATAATTTTCCGGGTAGCATATTGCAAGAGCAGGTATATCTATCCCCTTTGTTTCTTGCCTCACCCTTACGTATCTGGTAAGAAAAGAACCCAATAAAATACGGTGTGAAAAAATGTCACAAATAGCTTTTGATCAAAATCTTCAATTTATTGATACCCACTGTCATCTTGACATGGAGGCCTACAAAAATGACCTTGATGAGGTCATTGACCGGGCATCTCAAATGGGAATCAGCAAGATCATCACCATAGGAATTGATGCAGCCAGTTCACAACGGGCTGTCAGGCTCTCGGAAAGGTATCCCTCCGCCTATGCAGCCATAGGTGTTCATCCACACGATGCGGCGCAGGTTACCAAAAACGATTTTAAAACCATTGAGCGACTTGCCTTACATAAAAAGGTGGTTGGTTATGGCGAAATCGGTCTTGATTACGCCAAGCTGTATTCGGCAAAAGATATACAACAACAGGTATTTTCCCGGCAGCTCTCCATGGCAAAAGAACTGGGTCTTCCGATTATAATCCATGACAGGGATGCCCATGATGATACCTTACGCATACTCAAGCAGCATGCCCCATTTCCTGCCGGTGGCGTTATGCATTGTTTCTCAGGCGATGTTCCATTTGCCGATAACGTCATGGAACTCGGTTTGTTTATTTCTATTCCAGGCATAGTAACTTTTAAAAATGCTATCTCTCTGCAACAGGTGGCCCGCGTGATACCTCTGCAATCGATGTTAATTGAAACGGACGGCCCTTTTCTTGCTCCAGTCCCCTATCGCGGCAAACGAAACGCCCCTGAATTTCTTCTCCATACCGCACAAAAAATTGCCGAACTTCGCAATACAACACTTGCTGAAATCGCAAGGGCGACAACGGCTAATGCTCAGGCGCTCTTTACCTTTCCGGAGTTATAAATGATCTGTGACAATCTTAAAAGAATACAAAAAAATATAGACATTGCGACCGAACGAAGTGGCCGCAGTGCTGATTCCGTACAGCTTGTTGCGGTTTCCAAGCGTCAGGGGCTTGAAAAGATCAGGAAGGCGATCTCCTGCGGACAACAGATTTTTGGCGAAAATTACATGCAGGAAGCGCGACAAAAAATAACGTCTTTAGATCAAAATCTTTGCTGGCACTTCATTGGTTACCTGCAGAGTAATAAATGCAGGGTTGCTGTCGAGCTTTTTGATGTTATTGAAACCGTGGACAGGTTAAAAATTGCACGAATCCTCGCTCGTCACGCTGCGGAACTTCAAAAAGATATACGCATTCTTATCCAGGTTAATATTGGCAGGGAAAAACAGAAACATGGTATATTACCGGAAGATGCAGAAAACCTCATAAAAAGCATCCATAGAGAAACAAACCTTCAGGCCGCAGGCCTGATGGGTATGCCTCCCTGGTCAAAGGAACCGGAAGCCAGTAGAGACTACTTTGGAAAATTACGAAAACTTTCCGAACAATTAGCTGACAAGGGATTATTTCCAAATGATAATAACATCGAATTATCCATGGGAATGTCAGCTGATTACACTATTGCCATTGAAGAGGGCGCAACCCTTGTTCGTGTGGGAACGGCCCTCTTCGGCCATAGAGATTAAAAGAAATAGAATTGGGATAAAACAGAAAAATGCGCCCTTTTTTCTTTGAAAAAGCTCCTGTTATCCTCTTCGTGAAGCACGCTTGGCAGCTTTCAATGGATTAATTCGGACCTTCACTACTTTAATTTCCGGCTTGGCATGGGTGGCAAAGTTGCAGATGCCTAATCGCCATTTTGCTGCAGGATTTATATATGTTTTACAATATGTTGTCCCATCTTCACTAACAGCGCGTTCACAACCGTCACACCGCTCAATAATCGGCTGGAATGACCTGTCAGCGTATTTTTTCTCCTTTACGGCCTCCATACGACCAACCTCCTGTAAAAAATATCAATTTTCCCTTGAATCAGAGAATAATTTTCCATACAATAAATTCAACAACTGAAACTTTTTAACTTAAAAGGAACAAATATATAAAAGCAAAACGACTGTCTGTCAACCTCTTATCTACATTGACTTTACAGGTTACATCCAGCACGGAGATACTTTATGCCGGTTTACATATGGAAAGGAACGAACAGTTACGGAGAAAAACGAAAAGGAGAAATCGAAGCTATTGATGAAACCGGTGCCCGAGCACAGTTGCGTCGATTACGCATTGATAATCCAAAAATCAAAGAGAAACCAAAAGATCTCTTTGAAAATATAGCCCTCTTCCGACCCAAAGTTACCGGCAAGGACATCGTCGTTTTCACTCGACAGCTTTCCACCATGATAGATGCCGGTCTCCCCCTTGTCCAATGCTTGCAGATACTTGCCAAACAGCAAAGTAATTCCACCTTTCGCAAGGTTCTCCAGGATATTCAAACAGATGTAGAGACAGGAACGACGCTGGCTGATTCAATGCGTAAGCATCCGAAAATATTTGATAATCTTTATTCAAACATGATTGAAGCTGGAGAGCTCGGCGGTATCTTGGATACCATTCTCTCCCGACTGGCCGTTTTCAAGGAAAAAGCCATGGCTCTGCAGAAAAAAATTAAAGGGGCGATGACTTACCCTATTATTTGTCTTGCCATTTCTCTTTTAATTCTGGTTGTGATTCTTGTCTTTGTTATTCCTGTTTTTGTTGATATGTTTGAAAGTATGGACTCTGCTCTGCCGGTACCGACTCAAATTGTCGTGGATATGAGCAACTTTGTAAAGGGAAACTTTTTCTTTATTGCCATAGCCGCAGGTATAATCTTTTTTATATATAAAAAAATATATAATACGGAAAAGGGACGGCTAAAAATAGATGCTTTTT
>JANTGH010000013.1 GCA_024763055.1 Desulfobulbaceae bacterium | reverse complement strand
CCTTTTTTTAAGGCAGCCCGGCTATCTGCTTAAGACCCGTAGCTTTCCGTCCCTGCCTTCCGGCAGGTTTGGCTTTGTCTTTGGTCTATAAATTCATTAATAATAACGTAAGCATAAATAACAAACAATCAAGAGCCACCAAGTGGCAGTAGTATAATTTGTCTGATGACAGCGGGTTGCCCCCCAACGCTTCATTTACCCAATTTAGTTAAGATGTGACCTGGCAAGTTCCATCTACACTGTTAATCAACAGGGTTAAGATACTTCCTGAGAACCTTGCTCATATTTTCATCGCCGAACTATTCCTTATCAATACCTAAAATAAGCCGGACCACCTGGTTGGCCTGGTGATGGGCGGCAATGCCGACTCTTGGCGCAAAGAGTCCGCCTGTGTTTGCTTCGTCGGAGAGATTATCGCCGACGATATAGACATGGGGCTTGATTTTTTTGCAGATGATGCTGTTGCCGCCGGCGTATCCGGCTACGCCCGAGGCCCCGATATAGCCGGTTTTCGGCAGGCGCTGCAGAACAGTCCTCATGGCGGCCGCCTTCATCTCCGGTTGATCAAAACACTCCACCAGGATGTCAACATCGGCAAACAGCTCGGGGATATTTTGTTCGGTCAGCTTGACATCAAGCGTTGTGATGGCGACAAAGGGGTTGACCCGGACCAGTGTTTTTTTCAGGGCCGTGGTTTTTTTCATGCCGATCTGGTCGATAAAGTAGTGCTGGCGATGAATATTGCTCAGGACCACAACGTCATGATCGGCAATGATTATCCTGCCGATGCCTATTTTCGCAAGACTGAGCGCCACTGCCGAACCCAGGCCGCCAAGCCCCATAATACCCACGGTCGCCTTTCTGAAACGCTGCTGAAATTCAGGGCTGTGGCGGGCCTCAAGTGTATATTTCATTTCAAGCGCTGAGGGGATTTCACCCACCTTGATAAGACAACAGACGTCACCGTCCTGGAGAAGAGAATCTTTAGGGGCTGGAGCACCGTTTAATACCAGGATGTCTGCGCCCGGTTTCAGCAGGGCAACCAGATCACCTAAACGCATGCCCTCCTGATAGGTGCAGGGCCGTTCGTTGACCGTCAGCATGTCTATCCCACCCGGTAGGTCAGGGGAGGGATATGTTCCTCCTCTTCAATGGTACAGTTGTGCAGCACGCTATGCGCGCCGATCCGACACCGATTTCCCACTCTGCATTTATGGAGAACCACGCCGGTCTCAAGCTGTACCTCACGGCCGGTGGTCGAGTCGCCGGTTATCCGAACTCCGGCCTGGATAACGGAATCCCCTCCGATGGAACAGTCCGGCGCGACAAGGATAGACTCCGGCGAATACATGGTCACGCCGCTGAGCATGATTTTATCGTTATGGCGCATCTGCAGCTCCGCGTGCGCCCGGGCCAGCTCAACACGGGAGTTGACGCCCAGCACATCAATGGCCTCCGGATGAACAAATTTATGGACCATGTGCCCCTGTCTGTTGGCTATGGCTATAATATCGGTCAAATAGACTTCACCCTGACTGTTGTCCGTGCCCACCTGTCGTAGAGCGTTAAAAAGAAACTCGCGCTCGACAAGATAGATACCGGCGTTGATTTCTCCTATCTTTCGTTGTTCCTCGGTTGCGTCCTTCTGCTCCACGATCTCAAGAATATTGCCCTGCTCATCACTGATGACCCTCCCGTAGCCGAAGGGGTCGTCTAAAATGGTGGTCATCAGGGTAACGGTGCTTTGTGCCCCGGCATGGGTCTTGATCATTTCCTGCAGGGTTTCCGGGCGAATAAGAGGGGTGTCGCCGCAGAGGATCATGACCTGTTCACTTTCAGCACAGGCCTTTTTGGTGCAGAGTACGGCATGACCGGTACCTAATTGTTCTTTCTGGATAACCGGCAGATGGGCGTAATGATCAATAGAAGCCAGTACTTCCCGGCGCTGATGGCCGACAATAACGGCAATCTGTTCAATGTCCGCCTGGACCACCGCATCCAGCACATGATGGAGCATGGGTTTGAAAAAGACCTCGTGCAGGACTTTGGCCCTGGACGATTTCATGCGGGTGCCTTTACCGGCGGCAAGGATGACGGCAATGGTTTTTGGGGGCATAATAACTTCCTCTTGAGATAAAAGAATTCCTGATTACCACTAAAGCTCAGCCTGGGTGAAATCAGGGATACCATCGCTCTCCCCGGCAAAATTTATCGACCTGAAATCAGGCATAAGCATTGCGGCATACGATTTGGTATCATGGCTGTAGCGATGTTATCCCTTGTTGCTGAGCTATGGTGGTAATTAAAAAAGAATTTGTTAATTGTGATGGCGTCGTAAAAACTTCGATTTACTGCGTCGTGTGTCCCGCGGCGATTCTCAACATACTACATGTATAGTTAAGACCCGCCGCGGAACACTACTCCTTGTATATCTGTGTTTTAACTTAGCCATCATTAACTATTGCTCCGACTTCTTACGAGTTTGTTAATTGTAGCAGAAACAGGGAGAAGAGGGCAAGCTGTTCATGTAAGGTAACGGGTGCCCATCTGTTCGATTTCCTGTTTTGCCTTTGCGCGCAGTCTTTTCGGGTGGATAATTTCCGCCTGCGCACCGAATTGAAGCACCTTCATGAGCAGTTCCCGGTTATCGGCCACCGGCAGGCTGAGCAGGATATGATTTTTTTTCTGTACAAGTACCTGATCGGAATGCCAGCACTGATGGCGGATAATCTCAGCCGCAGTTCCTGTAAATTTAATGGTTGCCCGATAAGTAACCGGGCCTTTGAAAATACCAAAACTTGCCTGCAGCCAGTTGTCGTCCTTGTCCATGCTCTGTTCAACTTTCGCGTCAAGAAGATCGGCCTCTTCCATACGGGCAAGGTGAAACATCCGCCTGCCTTTTTTTGATCTGCACCAGGCCAGCAGGTACCAGCGTCCCTGGTAGTTGACAAGTTTCAGGGGCTCAATCCTGCGTCTGCTGATACGGCCGGTGCCGGCACGATAGGTCAATTGGAGTTGTTTTTGTTCCCTGAGCGCTCTGAGCACCATCTTAAAAATTTTTCCGCTGATCAGTTCTCTTTCCACCCACTGGCAGTACAGCAGATCACTGATATCCCGCCTTCCCGGGAAAAGCACCCCCTGCAGCCGTTTTTTTATTTCAGCTAATTCCGGCAGCTCCGCCAGGCCTGTTTCTTCCGCCAGGTTGCCTAACAATCCCAGAACGAGCGTCATAGCCGGACTGTCTTCAAAGGGAAGCTGAAAGTTGTTTCTGGTGTAAAAAAAACCGTTTTTTCTCTGATTAAATTCCAGCGGAGCCAGCAGCCGGTCTCGCAGGTAGGCAACGTCACGATTTGCCGTTGCCTGGGAGACCTCAAATTCATTGATCAGGCTGGTCGTGTTCGGGAACTGACCGGCCTGTACCTTTGCGTGAAAGAAGTAGATACGTTCAAGAATCGACATATTGCCTTATGAAGGGGTGCCTGGAACTACCACTGCATTTTCGTATTTTGGAATTTCCAGAGAAAATTATTTTGTAAAAAAGACAAAAAAATACAGGGTCTATCGCTATATGACAGACCACCTCTGGTAGAGTCAAGAAAAATCAAGGTCACGGGAAAAGTATTTTCCCGGGGCCCTAACTTGTAATCGCTGTTTTTAGTTAACCCGGAGGAGGTACTCATGGAATACAAGATGATAGTGCGGCAGACGATGTTTGATTTCAAAATACGAAAAAACGGCACATTGAAACTGCGTTCCGTTAAGTTTTTGCGGGAGGGTATCATGAAGAAAAAAAATAATCAGCTTCTTGTCCGTGATGGTGGCAGGGTGGATTTTTTTGTCAATGGCAAGACCCCGGTTGCCCACCTGACCCAAAAACAATTTCATTTTGTTACTGCCGCCGCTCGGTTTTTCGGTTACCTGCCCGATCAGAAAAATCTGCCGATCTGGCTGTGGGCGGACAGTCTGGAGGTGCCGCACGAATTGTATCTTTCTCATCCCGGGTTTTGCAGGAGAGTGCAGAAGGCTGTCTGCTGATCCAGCGGGTGAACCTGCGGTTTTGCCGCCATTCCAGGCTGGCTTTTTCCTGCATAAACGGGAAATCTACTGAGGAAGCGGTGCGGATAATTGTATTGGAAAGAAGGAAAAACTATTCACATCACTGCCGGAAGAATTCTCCTTGTAGAAGTGATGGGACAAGCCGGTTGGCCTATGTAATCTCATGTAAAAGCAAGAAGAAAGAATGTTTTAAGATGACAATACATGTTGGATGCCCTATATTGAAGATAGGAAAGATTATCCCGAACCGGCAGGAGGACGCTCTCATGGAAAAAAAACCAAGCTGGGATGATATCCCCTCTCTGGGGCTGGAGTTAGATACAGGCAACGCGTCGGGAAAAAGCGGTGATAACAGGGCTGCAGTGCGCCTGGTTTCTCAAGATCTCCTGGAAATGTTGACGGATGGCGGTAAGGTTATTTATGTGAAGGTAGCTACTGACAAAAGAGTGCTCTCCCGAAAAGGTGTCCTGCGGGATATCAATCAAAATGGGATGGGTTTCCAAATGTCTGCGCACGGCCTGAAAAAAAATGAGTCCATCCAGATAGGAGCAATGCTTGGCAGACGCGGATTTAAGACAAATGCCGTGGTTCGCTGGACCAGTAATGACAAGGTAGGGGTTGAATATATTAATCCCCGCCCTGATGATTACAGTTTCCTCGCGGAACTCTATGCGGCAAAAAAATTAGGTCGTATTTGACTGCTTTTTTGACTTATCAGTTGTAAAGGTAGGTATGGTTTCTATGGCCGATATTGCTCTGGTTGGCGAAATAGGGGTACCAGCAGGAAGCCACAGAGAAATCCACCGATATGGGCCCAGAAGGCCACACCGCCACCGGCGGATGCGAGGCTGGGGATTCCGGCCACAAGCTGAATGACAAACCAGTAGCCAAGCATGGCAATGGCGGGCATGGATACTCTGGTTATGAGAAAACCAAGTATCAGCAATGTCTGCACGCGGGCGTGGGGATAGAGACGACCGTATGCGCCCATGATGCCGCCGATGGCTCCTGACGCCCCTACCATAGGCAGAGCGCTTGCGGTATGGGTCAATGTCTGCGCGGTCGCCGCAGCCAGGCCGCAGAGAAGATAAAAGAGAATAAAACGACCGGGTCCCATGGCATCTTCCACATTGTCGCCGAAAACCCAGAGGAACCACATGTTGCCGATCAGGTGAAACCAGCCGCCGTGCATGAACATGTGCGTCAAAAGAGTATATATTCCCCGTTGATCCTGCAGGACACAATACATATCCGCACCAATCGGAACGCGGGTCCCGGCAGGTAACAGTCCCAGCAGCTTTCCCGGAATCAGACCAAAGGCGCAAAGGGAATGCGCAAGCGCCTGTTGTCCCCCAAATCCCTGTAAAAAGACCCAGGCGGCAGAACAGGCAATGATGATGGCAATAGTTGCCATCGGAGGTCTGATCGTAGGATTTTCATCATAAAGTGGAAACATGAAATGCGCTCCCTACCAATCTACAACTCGGCAAAAGCTTTTTTTGTATATCAAGTGAGTAGTCACTGGGCAGCGGTACGGCCATCAGCGGGGAAGATGGACCTTGACTTGTTTGCCGCCGTATCCGTGGACTGAGTCGTGACCGCGAATGGTTACTTCACGGATGTCCGGAGCAATGTGTACTCCGGATAGGCTTCGGGTAAAAGGCTGTTCGTCGACGTGGGGGTGTGCCAAAACTCTGGTAGCGAGAACCGCCCCTTTCGGGCCGAGTATTTCCCAGCGATCAGCATAATGCTTCCAGCCGGTATCATTATGGCGCAGAGTGACGTTGAATTGGTACCTGTCTGCGTTCTCCTGCCTGATAGTGACGTTGATTACATCCACTTCACCGGCAAACAGCGGAGAAACAAAACAGAACAGGAAAAGTAACGACGCCAATATATGCTTCATTTCTTTTCTCCTGTTCCACGGGACAGCGCCCGTATTGTATTGGTCAGGCCGACACGGTTTGAACATCGATTGATACTGAATTTTTCAGAGTCTGTTTGTTGAGGAAATACAAACACATCATACAGGATATTATTGTAATGGCAAAGAGGGAATTACGCCTGAGAGATGGAGGCGAAAAAAGTAATAAAATACCATTGACTTCTTTACTGGAAAAGGGTGTATTTTATGGCTGTTGTCTTACTGTTCAATTTATACGAAAGGAGGCGCTGATACTGTAACTTCCGGCTTGCTTTCATTGTCTGTTGTGGCTGTGGCCTGAAACTTCGTAGTCTACGCTTATCCGGCCCAGCCACGCTGGTTACAAAATAAGGAGATGAATATGAAACGATTGACTATCTTTGCCGTCAGCCTGTTGTTTGCTTTGACTTCTTCATCCGTTGGCCTGGCCAAAACAAAATGGGACATGCATCTGAATTATCCTGCCGGCAACTTTCATTCCCAGGGCGCGCAGCGTTTTGCCGATCGGGTAAAAAAGGCCACGAACGGCGAGCTGGAGATTGTCCTTCATCCCGGCGCTTCTCTTGGTTTTAAGGGGCCGGAACTGCTGCGGGCCGTTGCCGAAGGACAGTTGGTTATAGCCGAAATCCCCACCGGTATGGTGGAAGGTGATGCCCCGGTCCTGGCCCTGACCGCCCAGCCCTTTATTTCCACCAATGCCAAAGAACAGCGACTTCTCTATGATCTGGCCAAACCCACCTATGCCAAGGTATTAAAGAAATTCAACCAGTTCACTCTCTACACCTCGGTCTGGCCGTTTTCAGGTATTTATACCCAGCGGCCGATTACGTCGGTAGCCGATCTCAAGGGATTGAAGATGCGCGTTTATGACGGTACCGGCCTGGCGTTCGGCAAGGCCACCGGCATTGCAGCCCGTAAGATGCCCTTTTCCGAGGTCTACCCGGCCATGAAGGCCGGTCTGCTTGATTCGATGTATACCTCTTCTGTTTCCGGCGTTGATGCCAAGGCCTGGGAGGTTTTGAAATATTTTACTCCCATCAATATCGTTGGTCCGGTGAACATGATCAACGTCAACCAGGCAGCCTGGGATAAACTGCCGGCCGATATTCAGGCCAAGATCAAAAAAGTGGCGGCCGATATGGAAAATGAGATGTGGTCCCTGGCAGCGGATATGGATGCCAAAAGCCGAAAAACCCTTGCCGAACACGGCATGGTCGTGGCCGAGGTCAGCCCGGAATTTCGTGCCCAGCTGAACAAGGTGGGCGATATACTGCGCGCCGAATGGGTGAAAAAGGCGGGCAAGGAAGCCCAGGCCATCCTGGATGAATATTATAAGAAAACCGGTCGTAAATAGAGGCGTCCACAACCAATACTCAAGGTACGTCCGCTTTTCAGCCGGCTGGTTTATCTGAAGATCCCTCGAGGCAGGGCCTGCCCATGCCGGAGCAAGGTGTTTTCATCGCTTGTTGTGGCCGGCCAATCCGGAGTCTTCACTACGTTCCGGATTACCTGGTCCAGCCATGCTGGTTTATCTGAAAATGGCGCAGAGCGCCGAACGATGTGTGGCACCGCAGAGCGGTGCCACAAGACAACTCTTTCTTGTTACACCGCTCTGCGGTAAAGAGTAAACTGCCTGGTACACTATTTTTTTTGTTGTGGTGTCCACCATACTGATTTATCCATGAACCTTTTTATCCGCATGATCGGGCGGCTCAGCAGGCTGATGGCCGGGTTGTCGGCGCTTGTTTTAGGCGCCATGGCCCTGCTCATCCTCATAGAGATCGTCCTCTGGAATACCCTGCAGAAGACCACGCTCATTGCCGATGAATACTCGGCCTATGGTCTGGCAGCCATCACATTTCTCGGCGCCGGCTATTGCCTCAAAGAGCGGGGGCATATCCGTATCACCCTGGTGCTTGGTCTGCTGCCCGATTATTTGGCCCGGAGTATCACCGCCCTTGCCACGGCCCTGACCACAGCGTTCATGGGCTATCTCTGGTGGTACCTTTTCCTGCTGGTTCGTTCGTCCCTGCATTATCATTCCACCTCCGGTACTCTTACCAATACTGTTCTCTGGATTCCCCAGGGCTTGATGCTGCTTGGCGCCACCTGTTTTCTGCTCCAGCTTGCGGCCACCACCTGTGAAACTTTTCTCGCCATTGGAACCGGTAAACGGGTGCTCTGAGATGGATGGATCCATGCTGGTCATGTGCTTGACCGTTTTTGGTCTGCTCTTTTTTCTCCTTGCCTGCGGCGTATGGGTCGGTTTTGCCCTGTTTATGGTCGGCTTTGCCGGGCTCACCCTGTTCGGCAGCCTGCCTGCCGGCTACAACATGGCCTCTTCGGTCTGGGCCACGGTGGGCAAGTGGGAGTATGTGGCCCTGCCCATGTTTATTCTCATGGGCGAGATTTTGTACCGCTCCGGTATCTCGGAAAAGCTGTTCAAGGCCCTGGTGCCCTGGCTGTACCGCTTGCCGGGCGGTCTGCTGTTGATGAACATTATCTCCTGTACGCTTTTCGCCGCCGTCTCCGGTTCCAGTGCCGCCACCACTGCCACCGTCGGCCGAATCACTTTGGCCGAGCTGGATAAACTGGGCTATGACCGTCAAATCGCCATGGGCTCGCTGGCAGGCGCCGGGACGCTTGGTTTTCTTATCCCGCCCTCTCTGATCATGATCGTCTATGCCATCATGGCCGAGGTTTCCATCGGCAAGATGTTCATGGCCGGTATCCTGCCCGGCCTGTTGCTGGCCTCCGTCTACGCCTCCTATATCATCTATCGCGGTATCCGCAATCCGGAAATCGCGCCCCGCCTGCAGGAGAGCTACAGCTGGGCGGAACGGTTTTCCTCCATAAAAGACCTGGTTCCGACCTTTTTGTTGATCGTCCTGGTGCTGGGCTCCATCTATGCAGGCGTGGCAACCCCCACCGAGGCGGCGGCCCTGGGAGTCTTCGGCGCCATTCTTTTTGCCTTCATCAACCGGCAGATGAACGGCAGGATACTGTTTACCTGTTTGAAAAGCGCGGTCAAGACCAACTGCATGATTATGCTCATCGTCATGGGGGCGGGCTTCCTGTCGAGGGTGATGGGTTTCCTCGGTATTCCGGCGGCTCTGACCGGGGCCATTCTGGATCTGCATCTTTCCCCCTATCTGCTCATGCTGCTGCTTGGCGGGGTGTATACCCTTCTTGGCTGCCTGCTGGATGGCTTTTCCATTGTCCTGATGACCCTGCCCATCGCCCTGCCCATGGTTACGGCCGCCGGTTTTGATCCGATCTGGTTCGGTATCTACCTGATCCTGATGGTCGAGGTCAGTCAGATTACGCCGCCGGTGGGGTTTAATCTCTTTGTTATCCAGGGGTTGACCGATGAACCGGTCACCAGGATAGCCCGCTACGCCCTGCCGTTTTTCTTTCTCATGCTGCTGACAACGGTGATTCTGACGGTTTTTCCGGAGATTGCCCTGTTTCTGCCCCATCTGATGACGACCAAATAGGAGAGTATATGAATATCCATCTGCAGGAACTGACCTGGTCACAGATCGACGAGTATTTGCAGCACGATGATCGTCTCATCATTCCGGTGGGCAGTACCGAACAGCATGGTCGTTTTGCGCCGCTGGGTACGGACACTTATGTGGCCATGGCTCTTGCCGAAGACGCAGGTGAAAAAAGTGGTGTGCTGGTTGCCCCTCCTGTCTGGACCGGCTGGAGCCCCCATCACCTGGTACGGCCCGGCACAATCTCCATTCGGGCCGAGGTGCTGATTGAACTGCTCTTTGATACCATCAGTTCCCTTGCCACCCACGGCTTTGCTCATTTTGTGGTGGTCAACGGGCACCGGGTGGTCAATATTCCCTGGCTGCAGATAGCTGCCGAACGGGCGCAGCGTGAGTTGCAGGTAAAGGTGGCCCTGTTTGATCCGGCCTGGATGAGTAAAGAGTTTGCGGGCTTTTCGGATGGTATCGGTCATGGCGAGGAGATCGAGATTTCCCACATGCTGCACTGCTTCCCTGATCTGATCGATTTACAGCAGGCAGGGGACAATCCTGCCGGGGGACGGGAGCTGTATCATGTTGATCCGGCTGACCGGCGGGATACTCTCTGCTATGTGCCGGCCACTGTGGAAGATATGAAAAAAATAGCGGATATCAGCGGGGATACCGTAACCGGTCGGCCGAGTCTGGCCTCGGCGGAAAAGGGCAGGGCCTACCATGAACATCTGGTCGGGCGGCTTGTGCAGGTGCTGGAGCAGATGCGGCAGGAAAGAAGTTAAGATCAGTTGCCGATGTAGCGCCAGTGGGAAGGCTCCCATGGCTGGTGATCGGGCCTGGATTCCGGGTAGGTTTCCCGAAAACCGAATTGGTCGGCATGCTGTTTCAGCCAATCATAGGCGGGAGTTTTTACAAAACGCCAGTCGCTGGGAGAAAAATCCACAGCCAGACCAAGCATATGTTCGGAATAGCCGGGTGGAGCAACATAACGGGCCACCTCGGCAAAGGTTTTTCCCTCTTCCATCTGCTTATGGTACACTTTTCTCTGGTAATGGGCGCTTCGATAGGCCGAATCAATGACGAGATCGATGCCGTCCATTTTTGCCGCCCCGGCCATGGCGACAAAAGCATCTCGGGCCGCAGGCAGAAGATAAAGTTCTCCGTTATTTTCGACAAGATTCCGGGGAACAGGGACCAGCGGCGGGACCGAGAGCCAGGAAGGACCTTCCATCTTATGTCCCCGCCAAGGTGGGGGAACCGGGTGTTTGATGCCGTCAATGGTGACCGTTTCCGCAGTAATGGGGGGCGGATTCCGGGCAAAAAGCGATCCCGACAGAGACAGGGTCGCCATCAGGAAGACAAAGACGAGGACAAGGGGATTACTGTTCCGGTTCATCAAGATAGCGTAACAGTTTTTCCGTGTACAGTTCGGCAAGTAAGGCGGCATTGCGGGCACGGCTGTCTAAAAATTCGACTCCGACATAGCTGCCCATGGTCCAGCGGACAATGGCATCGCTTTCAAAGGCGAAATCGCCGAGCATGGTATCGATATGGATGATATCATCTTCTTTTAAAATGTGCTCGGTCAACAGAAAGCACATGCCGCTGCTGTGGATATCCCGCAAAGAGGCGGTCTGTTCATAGGTACCCTCGGTCGGCGCTACTTTGACGTCAATTGAAGCGGCATCATCAAAAGAAATCTGATGCAATGTGTCTGCGGGGATGCGAGCCGATGATCTTCGTTCTTGAGCTGTGGCGTTCATTTTTCTCCGTCCATTGAGTAAAATGGTAACTGATAAACCAGCATGGCTGGACCAGGTAAGCGGAACGTAGTGAAGACTCCGGGTTGGCCGGCCACAACAAAGGATGAAAATCCCTGACTCCGGCATGGGCAAGCTCCTGCTACTGGGATTTTCGGATAAATACTTTGTGCTTTAAGTATGTATCGGCAATAAGATACCAGGCATTAAGGAAAAAATCAATTTTGCCTTTACGTTGGCTGGAATAGCCTGCGCTGCAGGCACAATCCATCCTTGACCGGTTCGAGATGGAGGGGGATTGGTATTTACTCTTTATGTTAGAGATGCTGAGAAAAGAAAAAAAAGAAAAAAATTTTCGGTTTTCCATTGATCGCGGCGGTACCTTCACCGATGTTTATGCCGAGGTGCCGGGTGATCCTGGATTTACCGTGGTCAAACTCCTGTCCGAGGATCCGGCCAACTATGCGGATGCGCCTCGGGAAGGGATCCGACGGATCCTGGCCGCCCATGGGATAGCGGAAGAAGACGGCCTGGTCGATGGTTCCCGGATCGAGTGGATCCGCATGGGCACCACCGTGGCCACCAATGCCCTGCTGGAACGTAAAGGCGCCCGTACCGCCCTGGTCACCACCCGGGGATTCGGTGATATTCTTCGTATCGGCTCCCAGAAGCGACCTGATCTCTTTGATCTGAAGATCGAAAAACCGGACCTGCTCTATGAAACGGTGATCGAGGTGGAGGAGCGGGTTCGTCTGCTCCAGGCGGATGAAGATGAGAGCGGCCTTGAGGTCGTCAGCGGCCGCACCGGTGAGCGGTTTGTCATTATGAGGCCTCCTGAACCCGACCGGGTGCGGGCGCAGTTACACCCCCTTCTTGATCAGGGAATCACCGGCCTTGCCATTGTCTTTCTCCATGCCTATGGCCTGCCCGGGCATGAGGAAATGGTAGGCAGGCTGGCACGGGAGATGGGATTTACCCAGGTTTCCCTTTCCTCCCGGGTCATGCCCGTGGTCAAGATGGTGCCCCGGGGCGATACGACTATGGTTGATGCCTACCTGACGCCCCATATTCGAAAATATCTTTCAGGATTTAAGCAGGGTTTTGTCGATGGGCTGACCGGTACCAATCTGCTCTTTATGCAATCGGACGGCGGCCTGGCCCCGGCCGATGACTTTACCGGCAGCCGGGCCATTCTCTCCGGACCGGCGGGCGGCGTGGTCGGGTATGGTTTGACAACCTTTAACAAAAAGACGGGGCGTCCGGTGATCGGATTTGACATGGGCGGTACTTCCACCGATGTGTCCCGCTACGGCGGTGAGTTGGAGCTGACCTTTGAATCCAGGACAGCAGGTGTGCGCATTCAGGCGCCCCAGCTTGATATCAGGACTGTGGCCGCAGGCGGCGGTTCCCGTATTTTTTTTGAAAACGGCATGTTCAAGGTCGGGCCGGAGTCCGCAGGCGCTCATCCCGGTCCGGTCTGTTACCGGAAAAACGGCCATCTGGCCATTACCGATGCCAATTTGGTCCTTGGGCGGCTGCAGGCCGGCTATTTTCCCCATATCTTCGGCCCGGATGAAGATCAGCCCCTTGACGTGCAGGGCGCCCGTAAATCCATGGAAAAGTTGACCGCGCGCATTAATCGTTTTTATGCGGACGATGACCGGCCGCCGCTGAGTGTTGAGGAGACCGCCCTTGGATTTCTGGAGGTGGCCAATGAGGTTATGGTGCGGCCCATCCGCGAGGTGTCGGTGATGCGCGGCTTTGATATCAAGGAACATGTGCTGGCCACCTTCGGCGGGGCCGGTTCCCAGCATGCCTGCAGTATTGCCCGTATCCTGGGAATTTCCACCATTTTTATTCACCGGTTTTCCGGCATCCTGTCGGCCTGCGGCATCGGCCTTGCCGATACGGTGGTGGAAAAACAGGAACCGGCGGCCCTGGTTCTCTCGGCCGAGGTAATGATACCGATTCAAAGGCGGCTTGACGAGCTGCAGCGGGAGGCCGAATCTGAACTGGCCGCCCAGGGCACGGAACCGAAAAAGATATTCTGCCGTCGTTATCTCAACCTGCGTTACCGGGGAACGGATACCGCCCTGATGATCGAGCAATCGGATGAGCGCAGTTTTACCGAGTCCTTTGTTGCCCGTTATCGGCGGGAGTTCGGCTTTGTCCTTGAAGAGCGGGAGATACTCGTTGATGATTACCGGGTTCGCGCCGTCGGCAGGGGGACCGGTTCTGTCCGGCCCAGGATTCCCGCTGCCGACGGACCGCCGGAAAAAGAACGGGTGGTTTCCTGTTACTTCAGCACGGGTTGGCAGGAGACGGATCTTTACCTGATGGAAAAACTGGCGGCGGGTCATCGGGTGAGCGGACCGGCTATTATTATTCAGGAGACGGCAACAATTGTGGTGGAGCCTGACTGCAGGGCGGAGATCACCGAGTTCGGTGACGTGGAGATTACCGTTGGCCGCAATCAGGGCCGCCGGATTGATCGGGCGGTCAATCCCGTGCAGCTCTCAATTTTTTCCAACCTGTTCATGTCCATTGCCGAACAGATGGGCCGCATGCTGCAGAAAACGGCCATCTCCACCAATATCAAGGAGCGGCTTGACTTTTCCTGCGCCCTGTTTGATCCCACAGGCAACCTGGTGGCCAATGCCCCCCATGTTCCGGTGCATCTCGGGGCCATGAGCGAGGCGGTGCGCGAGCAGATCAGACGTTGCCCGGATATCGGGCCCGGTGATGTCCTGCTGTCCAATCATCCGGCCGCAGGTGGTTCGCATCTTCCGGATATTACGGTTATGACGCCGGTGTTTTCCGCCGGGAAAATTATTTTCTGGGTGGCAAGCCGCGGTCATCATGCCGATGTCGGTGGTATCTCGCCCGGTTCCATGCCGCCGCATTCCCATCGACTTATCGAGGAAGGAGCGGCTATCCTCTCGTTTAAGCTTGTCGCAAGCGGTGTTTTTCAGGAACAGGGAATTGCTGATCTGCTGCAGGCGGGGAGCGCTGACGGCAAACAACGGATCAGCGGCACCCGGCGGCTTTCCGATAATATCTCCGATCTTAAGGCCCAGGTGGCGGCCAACCGTAAGGGAATCGACCTGATTCTTGAAATGGTGGAGATGTACGGTCTGCCGGTGGTCCAGGCCTACATGGGCCATGTGCAGGCGGCCGCCGAAGCAGCCGTGCGGGAAAGCCTGAAAGGGCCGGCGCCGCCGGGTAATCGCCACGGGTTGGAAAGACTTACGGCCGGGGACAGCCTGGATGACGGCAGTCCGATTAAGCTGGCAATCACCATCGACCGCAGGGACGGCAGCGCCGTCTTTGATTTCAGCGGTACCGGCCCGGAGATATGGGGCAACTTGAATGCGCCCCGGGCCGTGACCCAATCGGCTATCCTCTACTGCCTGCGCTGCCTGGTGCAAAAGGACATTCCGCTCAATTACGGCTGTCTTCTGCCCATCCAGCTGCATATCCCCAGGGGATGCCTGCTTGATCCATCCCCATCGGCGGCCGTTGTCGGCGGCAATGTCTTGACCTCGCAACGGGTGGTCGATGTGATTCTCAAGGCCTTCGGGGTGGCGGCGGCGTCCCAGGGATGTATGAACAATTTCACCTTCGGCAATGATCGGTTTGGTTATTATGAAACCATCGGCGGCGGCGCCGGGGCCGGGCCGGGATGGCATGGCCAGTCCGGTGTTCATACCCATATGACCAACACCCGGATCACCGATCCCGAGATTCTTGAGCGGCGGTACCCCGTGCTTCTGCGGGAATTCTCCATCCGTAAAAAATCCGGCGGCAGAGGACTGTTCACCGGCGGCGATGGTCTGATCCGGGAGGTGGAATTTCTTGTGCCGCTGCAGGTGGCTATTCTCTCCGAACGCCGTGTCTTTGCTCCGTATGGCCTTGAGGGGGGCGAACACGGAGCACGAGGCGAGAATCTCTGTGTTCGGCGCAACGGAAAAATTTTGAATCTGGGAGGGAAGAACGAGATAACCCTGCAGCCCGGTGACCGGATACGTATTCTTACTCCGGGCGGTGGTGGTTACGGCCAACCGGGAAGAGCGCCGGACCGTCGGCGTGCCCTTTCTTGACAATCCCCGTCATAAACTGACCGAAGATTACATCACCGGCCGTTTTGGTTGACAGGCACCCTGTATACAAATTTTGCTGGTAACCGGAAGAGAGAGTGATCCGGATATTATATTCTGTTTTTTGTTTTCTCGTTGTTCCACTTTTCATGCAACGCCTTACAGAGGCAGTTATACGGTTTTTTCTGCTGCGGCCTTCAGCCATTCTTCCGGAACCTTGTACTGTTTTCTCCAGTCGGTTATTTCACTGCTGGGCATGGGTTTTGCGATACAATAGCCCTGGGCGTAATTACAACCCAGTTTAAGAAGCTGGGTACCTAATTTCGTAGTTTCAACACCTTCGGCAATAACCTCAAGCTCAAATGCCCTGGCAAGTCCGATCACGCCTTCGACAATGTGGAAATCATCCCGGTTGTCCAGCATTTCCCTGACAAAGGACTGATCGATTTTCAGGGTCTGCACCGGTAGGCGGCGGATGTGGGTCAGGGAAGAAAAGCCTGTTCCGTAGTCGTCCAGGGCAAATGAAATCCCGGTTTCGACACATTGCCGGATAACGGAAGAAATGGTGTCAAGTTCATCGATTATTCCGCTTTCGAGGATTTCCAGTTCTATCAGGCCGCCGTCAATACCATAGTCGGCAAGCAGCTCAATCAGCCGATCGGCAAAACCTGGCTGCTGGATGGTTTGTGCCGCAATATTGACACTGATTGACAGTTCTTCTCCGTTAGTCTGCCAGAAGGATGCCTGCTGCATTGCCTTGTCCAACACCCACCAGTCCAGGGATAATTGGAGTCTGTGCCCTTCGATCAGGGGCAGAAAACGTACCGGAGGAAGTAGCCCCTCTTCAGGATGCTGCCAGCGAACCAGGGCCTCTGCCCCCATAACCCTGCCTCTGGCCATGTCAATCTTGGGCTGGTAAAATAACCGTAACTCGTCCTGCTTTATGGCCTTGCCGATACAGTTGATCTGTTCCAGTCGCATATTTATTCGACGATCCTGTTCCGGATCAAAGAAATGATAACAGTTCCGGCCCTTCTGCTTGGCAAGATACATGGCTTGGTCGGCATGACGCAGCAGCGTCTCCGGATCACCATTATCTTTTGGATAGAGAGTCACCCCGACACTTGTTGTTACCTGGAAGAGAGTGCTTCTGATTTCATAAGGAGTTGTCAGGCAGTCTAACAGGCGAGATAGGGTTTCAACACATTGTTCTTCATCTTTCTGATTAGTGATAAGCAGCGCAAATTCGTCACCGCCCCAGCGGGCCACTGTGTCCTCCCCGCGCAGATTGTTGAGTAGTCGTTCGCCAACCTGAACCAGCAGGTCATCTCCGGCCTCATGCCCGTAGGTATCGTTGATTTGTTTGAATTCATCAAGATCCAGGTAACAGATTGCCAGCCCGCTATTGATGCGATCAGCCTTGTGCAGGGCATGTTGCAGGCGGTCGATAAATAATCTTCTGTTGGCCAGTCTGGTGAGCGGGTCATAATAGGCCAGGGCTTCAAGTTGGCTATGGGCATCCTGCAGGGCCTGCTCATTTTGGATTCTCGCCGTGATATCCGTTGCAACCTGAAGATGAACATATCTGCCGTCGTCCCATGGAATTGCACAGTCGGCGCTGTGAAACCACAGATTGTTTTCACCGTGTTGAAATTCCCAGATATAGGTCTCGGCCGGTTTGCCATCGTCTCCAAGTAACTTGTCGTTAGGGCAGAAAGAGCAGGGGCCTGTTTGACCGGAATGAAGATGTTGCCAGCATGTTTTGCCCACCAGGTCCCCATAGAGTGTGGTGGCGGCCGTGTTTGCATACAGGATTGTATGCGTTTCCATGTCCATTACATAAACTATTGCGTCAATGCCGGCTAATACGGCGTTGACTCGCTGGTTCGCCTGCTGTATCACCTGTTCCGACCGTTTTCTTTCAGAGATATCTCGAAATATAGCGACAATGGCTTCTCTGTCATCCAGTTGGGCGTAATGGGCATTTATTTCAATGAAAAAAGGACTTCCGTCCGGATGCTGACCGTTGTACTCATCGGTAATTCTTTCATTTTTCCTTATCTGTTTAAGGAATAGACGCCATTGTTCTATTGTCCGGTAGGTATCTGAATGGTCGATAAATTTTTTTTTCAGGAGTTGCTCGCGATCAAGGGAAAAGAATGTGCACATCGTCTGATTGACATCAAGATAACGACTGGTTGACGGGTCAATGACGGCAATCAGGTCGGTGCTGAGATCAAGAAGCCGGCGAAAATAACGCAACTCCTGTTCCTGTTGTTGGGAGGCAAGATATTTTGCCTGCAGGAGTAGGTGGTTATTATTAAGGCGCAGCAACAGAAAAAGTCCACCGACTACGGGCAGGGAGAGTAGGGCAATGGCCGCAAGAAACCAGGGAGAAGTCAGCAGCATTTGTTGATTATTCCTGATTATACCTTTGAGGATGTAGCCGGAATCATCAAGGGGCACGGAAAGAGTCGTCTGCTGTCGTGTAGAGAAGGAGTTTGGATCTGAAACAGGAGCTGTTGAGACCAGTATCTTGTCGTGGGGGGCAATAAGCATCAGGGTGTTGTCGACCCGGTTGTTTTCAGAGTGCTGCAGCAGGGGAAGTACAACCTTTGCCAGGTTTACTTCAGCGATAATCAGTCCCGTTACCTGGTTGTGATAGTCAATGGTGGCAACGTAGTAAGCATCGTAGCCCAATTTTTTGTTGTCAAAAATACGCAATGAAACGCCTGGAGCGGAATCTCCATCCAGGTGAAATGAGCGGACTTTCTGTTTTTCCGTTTCTTTTGTGGAGACCAGGATTGATCCGTCCCGGTCAACAAAACTGATAGCGGTGTACACGGGCTGGCCAAGAAGTTTTTTGCGGTTGAGCAGCCGTTTCAGTTCATTCTGAACTGTCAGAAGGCTGGCTCTCAGGCCGTACTTCATAGACATGCCCATGGCCCGGTTGGCAAAAAAGTTATTCAGGGCTGGATTTTTCGTGAATTCTTTAATCTCATCTTGTTGTTCACTAAGAAAATAGTTGACTGCCGACGCCTGTTTTTCAATGGTTAACTTTGCCTGCTCAAACAGCGATTGGCGAAGATGGATCTGCCCAAGATACACCAGCCCGATCAACAGGGAAATATATCCACCGAGCAGCAACCCGCCAAGACGGATTGCATTTGAACGGGTAAGGAAAGTTGACTGATGCATCGTTAATTTCAGTTATTGGGCAGGTTGCGTGAAAAAATCGGCAGAGTAGCGAAAGACAGCCGGATAATATTTCTTTACCAGCCTGTTATAGGTTCCGTCGGTACGAATACGCTTGAAATAGGTGTTAAAAGCCTCACGTAATTTCGGTGTGTCCTTGCGGAAGGCAACACCCATAAGCTGGGCATCGGAAATCGGCCCGATCACCTTAATCTGGCCGGGCCAGCGTTCAAGGGCAATCAGTGCATCCGGCACATCAAGCAGGGTGCTGTCCGCGTCATTGTTCAATATTGCCGGAACCATCTCGTTGAGCTTGCGTTCTTTGGGCTGCAACCTGATATCCGCTCCGGTTGCGTTCATATTATAGAGCCCGGGGTCAAGGCAGGTGTTGGCCAGGGCAAGCACACCGTGGTTGTGGAGTTGTGTTTTGACCTGCTTGATATCCTCTTTCAGCTTGCCGGTTGGAGTAATCGGGGTAAGCGGGGAATCGGCCCGGGCGATGAGCCAGACACCGGAGGGAAAGGTGGGCTCGGAAAAGTTGACAACCTGGGTCCGCCAGCCAAGAATAGTCATGCCGTTGGCCACCAGATCACCGCGAACAGGGACCTTGTCCAATAGTTTTGCGTTTTTTCCTTCACGCCTGGCATTATGTCCGGTAAGATCACCAAAGACATCCTTCCAGCTTGTTTCAATAAGTTTATATCGGACACCGAGCGCCTCGGCAAAACCCTTTATCATTTCCACATCAAGCCCGTCTTCCCTGCCGGTGTAAAAGTTGGCATACGGAATGGCAAGATGCCGCAGCACACCAGCCTTTTTGATATCGGCAAGATCATGTGTCCAGCCTGTCGAGCCGAGCATTGCAAAGATGAGAAAAAGCAACAGGAGTCGAAAGAAAAAGTGGTGTGCCATCGTCTTAGTCCTTTAATGATTGAAAGATCCGGGAACCATTGAGCTTTCCGGGTGTTATGGTTTATTTAGGTGTTCATATCGGTAAACAATTCATACATGGCGGCCACCAGCTCCCGGACATCTCTTCTGCTGTGAAACAGGTGGGTGGAAACGCGCAGGGCGTGTTCCTTGTCCTGGTCGTTAAGAAAGACGTGAAAGTCAGTGGTGCGAATGATGAAGCCGTATTCTTCCCGCAGACGGTCACGAAATGTGTTGAGCGTGGTCAGGTCGGTTCGGTCGGCAAAAGGGTTAAAGGAGCTGATGCCGCTGGAAAGTTCCGGTGTGTCCGGTGAATAAATGACCACCGAGCTGCCAAAGGCCTTGCGAATCAATCGCTTGCAATAATGGCTCAGGGCCAGCACATGACCTTCAATGCGGTCCCGACCGATCCTGTCCCACATGTCGCAGACATCGGCCAACGCCCGTTTGGCGGGATAATTATCGTTGCCGATGTACTGCATCTGATACTGGAGGCCGAGAAAGGGGTACTCCGCCAGGGAACTGTTGATCGGCCAGAAAACATTTTCCCGGTCGGACCAGTAACCGCGCAACCTGGTGAGGTCGTCACGGATATACAGAATACCGGTGGCCCCGGGCCCACATTGCCATTTATGGCCGGAACCGGCATAAAAGTCACAGTCAATCTCATGCAGATCCAGGTTGAGCATACCGATGGTGTGGGCTCCGTCGATCAGGGTGGGGATGCCGTTTGGAATAGCCACTTCTTTGCAGATTCGTTTGGCGGGCAGACATGCTCCGGTTTTGTAGGTGATATGGGAAAAGACAATCAGACGGGTCGCCGGGCTGACCGCACCGGCAAAGGCATCAACATATCCCTGTTCCGTAGCATCAAAAACCGGTATCTCCACCTGGGTCAGGGTAACACCTGAGCGCTGCTTGAGTACATGCAAAGGCGATGTACCTGCAACATGTTCGTGGTGAGTATACAGCACTTCATCACCAGGCTGCAGGTTTAATCCCTCAAGAATGGAACACATGCCGTCGGTGGTGTTTCTGCTGAGAATTATCTCGTGATTGTCGGCGCCGAACTGCGGCGCTATACGTTCCACAAGTCCGCTGATATAAGGCCAGTGCCCCCATTCTCCATGCATGTCCCAGGGGTATTTCGCAACCACTTTGTTATAATGGTTGTATCGGGCAAGAACATGTCGGGGCGTGGAGCCGGTGGTGCCGATATTCATGTATGTTGTTTTCGGATCCAGGATAAAGGCCCGCCTGATACCTCGCCACCCGCTATGTCTCGTCTTCCAGTCGGCCTGGGGAAAATCGGTACCAGCCTCTACAGATGCGGCCGCGAAGTCAGGAGAAAGGGCAGCGGCCGCGCCACCGGCTGCAGCGACTCCGAACAGCTTGAGAAAACGGCGTCGTTCAAGCAGTGCTGCTTTGGTGTCTTCCGGTTCATGTTGCATTGTACGCCTCCTCGGTTTAAGTGATGGAAAGAGATGCCATTCAAAAAAGAGCGGTTATTTTATCGAGGAAATGAGAGACTCCAACAATTGATTGATGTTGGGCTTGGTAGAGTTTAACATATTGATTATAAGTAAATAGTATCAAAACAGTAAATTGAAAGTCAAAGTTTTTTTCATAAGATGAGAACTGTTACGCTGGAGGGATTCAAAAATATTTTGGCTGTTTCACGCAGTTGCAGTTGTTTCGGCAAGGATATGGAGAACAAGAGGAAAGGCATGGAATGATGGAGTGCGAAAAAGGTGGTGAATGTTTGCCGGATTCCTGCCGATCTACACTGCCGGGTGAGAGAGCAACAGATCATAGATCGTTTGGGTGTGTGCGACGGGTAATTATCTCTGATGATATATATGCAGGTGTAGTTTTTTAGTTTCGAAAGAGAAATTCAATTTTCGTTGTTATCAAAAGAAAACGTCTACGCGTAGGTATTGACGACTCTGCCTTCTCCTTTCATTACCCGGGTGCTTTCCGGGCGTTCCACGCTTTGATTGCTGTTTCTTGCCTCTTCTGTTTTTTTTAGCGTTTTCTGCAGGATATCTGCTCCGGCCTGAGCTTTGTTCAGTGCTATTCCCTGGGACGCTATTGTATCCATATTGACATCCATGCCGTATCCTCCCTACAAGATTGCTCTATTGGTTTCAGTAAAGTTTCTGCAATAAGCAGGCCTTTTTCTGCAGGGATGTCGTTCGGGGTCAAGCGGCAACCGGTTTTTAATACATTGGTTTAGCAGGGAGTCGACAAGCCATCGATGGTGAGATATTGTTTCAGGTCCTTGTTGTATTCATTGTATTCACCAGTCCGACCAGGACTCGCTGAAGCTCCTGCAGGGTGACAGGCTTGGTGACAATTTCATTTATCTCAGCATGTTGTACTGACTCTCGGTCAAAGTCGACTGTCAGGCCGGAGTTGAGGATTACCGGCAGATCCGGCCGTATCAGGTGGCATTGCTCAGCAAGCTGGAGTCCATTCATGTCCGGCATGTCATAGTCGGTGCACAACAGGTCAATATCCGGGTTATCTTTCAGGAGCGCAAGAGCGTCTTTCGGATTATCGGTCGTCAGGGTGGCGCAGCCTAAAAAAGCGAACATATCCGAATACATGGCCAGCAGCATTTTTTCATCATCAACAATAAGGACCTTCTTGAAAGTGTGGGACTCCGTGGTCCGGCCGTTGACCTGAGGTAACGTTCCGGTTGCATCTTCATCGGCCTGAGGCAGAAAGATATGGAAAATCGCTCCGACATCGGGTTTGTTCTCCAGTTCTATAAAACCGCCATGTTCTTTAATGATACCATGGACGGCCGCCAGTCCCATGCCCGTGCCTTCGCCGACTTCCTTGGTAGTAAAAAAAGGGTCGTAGATTTTATCAACGAGCAGGGGATCGATGCCGCCACCCTGGTCACTGATAATAATATGCAGGTACTGCTCTGCCGGATTATCGATCCGGTCGCGTTGTTTCGAACTGAGCTGAATTTCTTCAAGCGCGATACGCAGCTCACCCCCGTTTTTGTTCATGGCCTGGGCCGCGTTACTGCCGAGGTTCATGAAGACCTGATGCAGTGCGGTTCCGTCGGCGGATACCTTTTTGGTCTCCGGAGCGAGATTCATTGCAATTGTAATGTTTGCCGGGATAAAGGCCTGCAGCATCTTGGTTGTTTCTTTTATAATTGGCGCTACCGGGATAAGAATTTTGCTATTTTCCTGATTACGGCTGAAGGCCAACAGTTGGGACACCAGGTCCTTTGCCCGTCCTCCAGCTAACAGGATCTGGTCAAGATCAGAGGAGATTGCGTTGGTTTCATTTTGCTGAAGCTTAATCTGCGCGAGTTCGGAAAAGCCGATGATTGCAGCAAGTATATTGTTGAAATCATGAGCGATTCCTCCTGCCAGCGTTCCGATGGCCTCCATCTTCCTGGCCTGGGCCAGTTGCCGTTCCATGGATTTTTCCCAGGTCATGTCTCTGGCAATGTAGATGACACCGGTGACTTGCCCATCGTTTCGATGCACCGGAAATGCCGAGACTTGAAAAATTTTATCCAGTACTGATGATCGGACCTCGTCCGTCATGGGGATGCCCTGTTGCAAAACGAGATCCGCAAGGCATGCCTTGAATTTTTTTCCTTCACCGTGCAGAATATCGGGAAGATGGAGGCCTTTGAGAGATGCAAGGTCATCGGCGTGAACAGTCTGCAGGGCCATACGGTTGGCGTTGACTACCTTGCTGTCGGCATCAAGGAGAAAAATGGCATCTTCAATGGAGTTAAAGGTAGTAATCCATTGGTCACGTATTCGTATTGCCTCCTGTTCGCTGCGCCGCTGCATGATGGAGGTGCAGAGGGTTGAGGCAAAGTTTTGCAGGGAATGGATGCTGTTTTCCGGCCATTGCATAGTACTTTTGCAGGCATCAAAGCCGAGCATACCCCAGAATGTTCCACGATAAAGAACCGGTAGCATAAGGATGGTTTTTACCCCGTATTCACGCGTTAGCTCTGCTGCTTCCCCTGAAAAATCATCCGGCCCTGCCTGTACGGCCCTTCCTTTTTTAAGTTCCCCGGCCCATCGGCTTTTCAACAATGTTTGGGGGATATGTTGAAAACATGGGGCTTCCATCCTGCTTTTGACACCATCTGTCCATTCATAACGCAATGTAACGACCTTGTTCTTCCCATTTTTCTGCTCGATTTCAAAGAGATACACCCGGTCCACTCCGCAGGACCTGCCCAGGATGGCCAGGGCATCCGTAACTGCATGGTCGGGATCGGTTCCAGATAATAATTGATGACCGGCTCTGGTCAAGGCATTGAGGAGTTGTTCCTGGCTACGGAGAATTGCCAGAACCTTGTCCCGTTCCTGGACCATTGCATTGGCATCCTGGGCCAGAAGCCGAAACTCGTCAAAATCAAGGTTATCTTCCTTGATCTGGACAAAATTAGTAGACGCCTGATGGAAAAAATTGGTAAAAGGGGCAAAATTGCTCCTGACACGCCGGGCCACGAGAGACATCGTGATGAGACCCGCCACAGAAAGCAGCAGCAGCAGGAACCCCGTCTGGATGAGATGATGGGAAAATTCCTTTTTAAGCTGCTGCCTGCGGGCAGTAATCATGGTTTCAATTTCGTCAATGTAGACGCCGGTACCGACGAACCATTGCCACCTGGGCACTGATCCGATATAGGTCAGTTTGGGTACGGGTCTGACACCCTCGAGTTTCGGCATGACATATTCGATAAACCCTCCCCCTGCCCGAGCTTTACGAATAAACTCCCGGACAATATGCACTCCGCTGGGGTCGGTTATTGCCAGCATGTTTTTTCCTTGTGCAGGCAGAGGTGCAGCGAGTATTAATCCGTCCCACTGACCGATAAAGATATAATTTTTTTTATCCTTTCCCCATCGATAATGCTGCAGCCAGGCCAGGATTTCGGATTTGATTTGCTCCTCTGTTTGATTTTTTCCATCCTTTGGGATTCTGGAACGCATAAAAGCGATGTATTTCAGGACATGTTCCACCTCATTTTTGAGCAGCATATGCTGTTGCTGCATAAAGGAGACGCGCATTTCAGCAATGTCGCGGCGGTATACGGCATAGGTGTCCCAAAGCCAGAGGGATCCAATCAGCATCACCGACAGAAGAACGGTAAGGGTCAGGAGTCTTAGAAAGTAACGGGAGATATTAGTCTGCATACATTGTTGGTGACACTATTTGTTTTTGTAGAGGAATTATGGCATAGCTGGGGAGAAGAGGCAAATTTTATATTCAATGATTATTTTTGTTTTACAGGGAATTTCTTATGGAGTTTTATCAAAAAGTGATGGAGTTAATAGCTTCCGGAGGCTCCGGGGTACTGGTCACGCTCGTTGCCGTGGAAGGTTCGGCCCCGAGAGCGGCGGGAACCAAGATGCTGGTCGCGGCCGGGGAGGTTGCTGCCGGCACCATCGGAGGAGGCGGGCTGGAAAGGGAAATGGTGGATCTTGCCGGAGACGTTCTTAACTCGGGCGAGCCCCAGCTCATTACCTATGCGGAAGATGAAAATGCTGGTCTTGCCTGCGGCGGCAGGGCAACCGTTTTTCTTGAACCGTTACAGACGGGCAATAGATTGTTTGTTATCGGCTGCGGTCATGTGGGCGGGGCCCTGGCCCGTCTGGCCGTTGATTGCGCCCTGGTGGTGACGGTTCTTGATGACAGAAAAGAGGCCTGCGAAACAGACGGCCGATTCCGGTTGCTGGAGAATTATGATGATCCTTTTGCCGATTTGGACATCGGAAAAAGAGATATGCTGGTCATTGCCGGACGCAGCCACGCGGTTGATCTTCAGGTCCTGCGGGCGGCCCTTGCCACCGAAACCGAGTTTATCGGTCTGCTGGGGAGTAAGAAAAAAAAGGATGCTTTTTTTGCCACCCTGCGGAAAGAGGGCATCTCCGACGAGCAACTGGCCCGGGTTCGCTGCCCTGTGGGTCTGTCCATCGGCGCCAAAACTCCGGTGGAAATCGCCGTCAGTATCATGGCGCAGCTGATTGAGTATCAAAATAATCCGTGAAGGAGATATCAACCGGGGACGTCTCTACCCAGGTTTTGTTTTCGGGAAAACCCGGGATTCCTCTCTGTTTTATCGATACCTCGACCCTTATCTACCTCGATCGACTTGAATTGCTTGAACGGGTTGTTGCCGTTTTTTCCGTGGCGACCATTGCCGGAGTGATCAGGGAATTCGGCCGGTCTCCGGAAAGAATTGCTGTTTATTCGACCGGAAAAGGAGCAACCGATTTGCTGTTGGTAAAAAGGGCTGCTCTTTGCAATGCGGTCGTGTTTTCCGAAGATAAAAAAGTATTGCAGGATGCCGATAGACATGGGTTGGAGTATTATAATACCTTGATGATCGTGCTTGCCCTGTATGCTCGAAGAGAAATCGACATTGTTGCATGTGCATCCCTGCTTACCCGTCTTGAGAGTTTTGCCCGTTATAGTGCAAATGTTTGGGACTACGGCAGCGAGGTGTTGGCAGCACTGCAAAGTGACGGCGAAACAATAAGTATGCCGCCACCCTTTTCGGGAAAATAATCAATTATCAACCGGCATGGGGTAAGTCCGGAAACACCGCCGCAACGGCTGCGCAGGTAATTTTACCGTCCCGCATGTTCAGGGCCTTTGCCTGAGCTCTGTTTCCCTGGAGAAAATCGTCAAGGCCGAGGCCGGCCAGCTTTCGGCAGTAGGGAAGGGTGGCATTGCAGAGGGCATGGCTGGAGGTTCGGCCCACCGCCCCCGGCATATTGGAGACACAGTAGTGGACAACGCCGTCGACCACGAAAACCGGATCACTGTGGGTGGTCGGTCGGGAGGTGGCAAAACAGCCGCCCTGGTCAATGGAGACATCAACCAGGACAGCGCCTTTTTTCATATGTTGGAGAAGCGGCCTGTCGATGAGAACCGGCGTTTTGGCCCCTGGAATGAGAACGGCGCCGATAATCAGATCAGACTGGACGGCATAACGGGCTATGGCGTGTGGGTCACAGTACAGTGTTGTAACGTTTTCCGGCATGATTTCATCAAGATATCGCAACCGGTCAAGGTTGATATCCATGATGACCACGTTGGCGCCCAGTCCTGCTGCGGTGCGGGCTGCATTGGTGCCGACCACGCCGCCGCCGATGACCAGGACATCCGCCGGTTTGACGCCTGCGACGCCGCCTAAAAGAATGCCTCTGCCCATCATTGGCTTTTCCAAGCCCTTTGCCCCTTCCTGAATGGACATCTTTCCCGCCACTTCACTCATGGGCGTGAGCAGGGGCAGCCGTCCATGGTCATCGGCGAGGGTTTCATAGGCAACTGCGGCAATTTTTTTCGCAAGGCACCCAAGGGTAAGTTCCCGGGAACCGGCAAAGTGAAAATAACAGAAGATAATCTGTCCCTGCCGCATCAGGGCAATTTCAGAAGGTTGCGGTTCCTTGACCTTGACGATCATATCGGCCCGTGCATAGATCTCTTCTGGCCCATTAACGCAACGCGCTCCTTCAGCGGTATAATCGGTGTCGGAAAAGCCGCTGCCGAGACCGGCGCCGCATTCGATCAGCACCTCATGTCCGTCTTCAATAAGCAGTTTTGCGCCAACGGGCAGCAGGGCGACCCGATATTCGTCTTTTTTGATTTCCGCAGGGATTCCGATAATCATGGTTGTCCTCGTCAGGTAACTGAGTATAGTCTGAGTGTCTCTCCGATGTGGAGAATAATAGCACCTAAATCCTGCAGTTATCCGGCATTCGAACGCCGATACAGGCACATCTACTGTGTCGGCTTCACGAATTTCGTGCTTGATGTACCAACAGTACACCTGTGCCGAAATTCGCTTGCCTCCTTGTATCTGCACCTGTCTCAACGTTCTCGGTGCACGAACAATTGCAGGATTTAGGTGGCAAAAGTATCCTACCATGAAAAGGGTTGCCGTGAATAGTGATGAATTGAAAAAACAACAGTGTGCTTTTAAGGCCTTGGGTCCGGAGATTATTCTCTCGGCCGTCGAAGGGGCACTGGGAATGTATATAAGTAATCTGTGTCGGCCCATGAACAGTTACATCAACCGGGTCTTTGAGCTGGCCGATGAAGACGGCGAAGGATTGATCGCCAAATTTTATCGGCCTTCCCGCTGGTCCCGGCAGGCCCTGCAGGAAGAACATGATTTTCTGCTGGAGCTGGAGAGGGCGGAAGTGCCGGTGATCGCGCCTCTTTCCCTTGCCGACGGAACTACGCTTGGAAAAACAGGCTCTGTTTATTTTGCGGTCTTTCCAAAAAAATGGGGCAGAAACGTTGATGAGTATACGGATGACCAGTGGCTGGAGCTTGGGCATCTGATTGGCAGGGTGCATGCGGTGGGCGCCGGCGGGTCGGCGCAGGCCCGGCTGACCATGCATCCACAGGAGTCAACCCGCAGCCAGGTCCGTTTTTTACTGGAACATGGCAATATCCCACCCGAATTGCAGACAGGTTTCCAGGAACAGGCCACTGCCGTCATTGACCAGGCAACACCCCTGTTTACCGATATGGAGTTGATTCGTCTGCATGGCGACTGCCATAACGCCAATTTGATCTACCGGCCCGACGAGTCCTTTTATATCATTGATTTTGATGATATGGTCATCGGTCCGCCTGTCCAGGATTTCTGGATGCTGCTCCCCGATGCGCCGGAAAACTCATTGGTTGAAATAGATATTTTCCTTGAAGGGTATCGCACCTTTCGTGACTTTGATATCCGGTCTCTGCGTCTGATCGAACCCCTGCGCGCCATGCGCTTTATCCATTACATGGCCTGGTGCGCCCATCAGGTGCTGGAGGACGGATCTTCCGTAATTATGCCTGATTTCGGCACCAGGGAGTACTGGCAACGGGAAATAGACGATCTCGGTGATCAGTTGCAGCGGATCAGTAAGCAGCCGACAGAATATCTACTGATGTAGCGTTCATCCGGAAATTTTGATCTGTTTGATTTCCAAGACTCATGGGATGGCAGCAACATGAACTCGTCATGTTCGTGCTGTAAAAATACGAAAAACCTTTGACTTGAAAATGCCCGTGTGTAATATTTTGACATGAGATCGTTGCCAACGGCAAGCCGTTGGGTGGTCGGGAATCACGCAGGATACCAGTGAAAAAAAATCAACAGGTTGCATCAACAGGTAGAAACGGATTGGAGCCGGCCATGAGCAGGCCGCAACGTATTCTTTTCTACTGTCCGGCCATTATACTCGTCCTGTTCGTTTGCGGCATGTTCACGTCCCGGGCGGCAACCGCTCACAAAGACATCAGCCCGGCCGTAGTCGCTGAAGACGGACGGGTCGCCATACCTCTGACACCTGATGAACGATCCTGGCTTACCGGTCACCGAACCGTTCGGGTAGCCTTTGACGGTTATTTTCCGCCGTACAGTTTCCTCAGCGATACCGGCCGGTATGAAGGGCTGGCCGTGGATATTTTCAAAATTCTGGCCGACCGGACCGGCATCACCTTTGTCCCGCTTGATAAGCCGCTCTGGAAAGATCTCTTTGCGGCGGCCAAACGTCGTGAGGTTGATGTGGTGGCCACCATGGGACATCGACCGGAGCGCGAACAGTGGTTTGTCTTTACCCGGCCCTATATCTTCAAATCAATGATGATAATGACCCGGAAGGAGATCAGGGATATCTCCGGGCCGGATGATCTTGCCGGCCGGCGGGTTGCCTTGGTGCAGGGCTACCAGTATGTCAGACCGCTTCTTGCAAAATATCCGACCATCATCCCGGTTTTTGTTGATTCCATGCTTGCGGCCCTTAACGATGTCGCCATCGGCCGGGCCGATGCCGCTCTTATCTTTCTCGGAGCCGGCTATTACCTGAAAAATAAATACCAGCTGGCCAATCTCAGGTTTGCCGCCGTCTATGAGTCGAAAAAATACACGGATAGCATTGGAGTCAGAGGCGACTGGCCCCTGCTGGCCTCCATACTCGATAAGGCCCTGGCCTCCATCAGCGAGGAGCAGAAAAACGAAATCAACCGTCGCTGGCTTGGTCCGGAAAGAGTCGTTGGTATTTCCCATCGCACAGTGTTTATCTTCCTGGCGGTTGCGGTTGGGATTGTTTTGTTTCTGGTTGCGGGTTTTCTGCTCTGGTCCCGGACCCTGCGCCGACAGGTCATGCGCAAGACCGAAGAGTTGCGTCGGGAGCTTGCCGAGCGCCGCAAGGTCGAGAGAATTCTCCAGGAAAATGAGGAACGGTTTCGAACGATCTTTAATGCCGTTAACGATGCTATTTTTATTCACGATGCTGAAACCGGTGTGATTTTAGATGTTAACCGTAAAACCTGCGAGATGTTCAAAATGCCCCGGCAAGAGATATTGTCGGCGGATGTAGTGGATCTGAGCTCCGGGAAACCTCCCTATACCCAGGAAGCTGCCCGGGACTGGATGCGAAAAGCCGCTGCCGGAGAGCTGCAGATCTTTGAATGGCAGTCCAAAGATGCGACCGGCCGGGTATTCTGGACTGAGGTGAATATGCGGTTGGCTGTTATTGTCGGCAGCAGGAGAATTATTGTTTCAGCACGTGAAATCGGCAGATACAAACAGGCCCAGGCACAACTCTTGAGAGCAAATCGTTTTTTGCGCACAATAAACCGCTGCAACGAGATCATTGCCAATGCCGTCCGGGAGCAGCAGCTCCTTGATGATATATGCCGGACCCTCATTACCTCGCAGGGATATCGGTTTTCCTGGATAGGGTATGCCGAAAAAAATGAGGGAAAAACGGTCCGGCCGATGGCCCAGGCGGGCTTTGAAGAGGGATACCTGGACACCCTTGAAATTACCTGGGAGAACAGGGATCGGGGTAAAGGTCCGACCGGAACGGCCATTCGAACGGGCAAGCCGGTCCTTTGCCGGAATATCGCAACCGACCCTAAATTTGCCCCCTGGCGGGACGAAGCCCTGAAACGGGGCTATACCGCAAGTATTGCCCTGCCGTTGATTCTGGATCATCATGTCTTCGGCGCCCTGTCCATTTACGTCGGTGATCCGGGCGGATTCGATGATAAAGAGGTGGAGATGCTCGTGAATATGACCGAAAGTCTCTCCTTTGGAATTGGATCGTTACGCACCAGGGTAGACCTTGACAGCGTTATATCTGAACTGGAACAGCATCGTCTTCATCTTGAAGAACTGGTTGCCGAGCGCACCAGGGAGCTTGAAGCCGCCAATTTCAGGCTCAAGGAGATAGATCGGCTTAAATCCCTTTTTATCGCCAGCATGAGCCATGAATTACGGACTCCACTTAATTCGATTATAGGGTTTTCCAGTATTCTCAAGGAAGAGTGGCTGGGTCCGGTCAATGCGGAACAAAAGGAAAATCTGGCCATTATTCTCAATTCAGGTAAGTACCTGCTGGCACTGATCAATGACGTGATCGATATCACCAAGGTTGAGGCCGGCATGATGGAGTCGATGCCCACTTCCTTTGTCCTGCAGGAACTGGTCGTCGAGGCGAGAAAAATCGCGCAGGTAGACATCGGGAACAGGTCGATTGCCATAACCGAGGAAATTCCCGCCCTCACGATGCATACCGACCGGCGACGGCTCCTGCAATGTCTGGTCAATCTGCTCTCCAACGCAATCAAGTTTACCAACCAGGGAAAAATTACCATCATCGGTGTTGTCACAGGGGAAAAAGAACAGGAACAGATACTGGAAATTCAGGTGCATGACACCGGCATCGGCATAACGGAGTCTGATATCGCAACGCTTTTCAAGCCCTTTGTCAGGTTGCATCCCCCTGGTGATGCGACCTATCCAGGCACCGGCCTGGGCCTGTATTTAACCGACAAGATCATGCGGGAAATCCTGGCCGGTGAAGTCCTGGTGAACAGTGTGCCGGGCAGGGGATCCATCTTTACCCTGCGTCTGCCGGTAACCCTGCCCCGGACGGAAAATGAACAGAGAACAAAAGAGGACGAACATGGAAAAAAAAGTCCTGGTCATTGAAGATAATACCCAGAATATGCGCCTTATCACCTATGCCCTGCAGCGGGGGGGATACAGGGTGATCAGCGCAGCCAGCGGTGAAGAGGGCGTGGATGCCGCCATCAGGGAGCGTCCTTTTTTTATTATTATGGATATTCAACTGCCCGGCATGGACGGACTGGAGGCCACCCGGCGCATCCGTGCTTCTCCGGCCAACGGTGATATTCCCATTATTGCCATGACCTCCTTTGCCATGCGCGGTGATCGTGAGCTACTCCTTGCCGCCGGTTGTACCGGATATTTTGAAAAACCCATTGACCCGCTCACCATTGTCGATCAAATTCATGAGATTATCGAAGAGGAATCATTATGAACATTCTGGTGGTCGAGGATCATGCCAGGGACCGTAAACTGCTGCGTTTAAATATCGAAGAACACGGTCACCGGGCGATTGAGGCGGAAAACGGCGTCGAGGCCCTGAACATCTTGTCCAGGGAACAACCGGACCTGATTATCTCCGATGCCCTGATGCCGCTTCTGGATGGTTTTGGCCTGTTGCGGGCCCTCAAACAGGACAAACGGCTGGCCGTTATTCCCTTTGTCTTCTATTCCGCCGTTTATACCGGCGCCCAGGACAAGGCCCTGGCCCTGGCCCTGGGCGCTGATGCCTTTGTCGCCAAGCCCCTGGAGCCCGAACTCCTCTGGCAGCGGATACGGGATGTTGTTGCCGACCGGAAGGCCAAAGTTGACGGCCAATCGGACCGCCCCCTTCCCGATGAAGAATTTTATCGAAATTACAGCCAGGTTGTCGCGACCAAGCTCGAGGAAAAGGTGCATGAGCTTGAAGAGGAGTTGGAAAAAAGAACACAGCTTGAGGCGGAACGGGCCGACATGACCAGGGCGTTGCAACAATCTCGTGATGAATGGGAGGCGACCTTTAACTCCATCCCCCTGGTTGTTACCATCCATGATCGCGACTTACGAATCATCAGGGCCAATGAGGCAACCTGTCGGATGCTGGGACAGCCCCGGGAGGAAATTCTTGGCCGTCTGTGTTATGAGGCTCTTTTCGGGCAGACAGAACCCTGTCCGTCTTGCCCGGCGCAAATTGCGTTCAATGAAGCCCGGACGCATCAGCAAGAGATGGAACCGGATCGTTCCGGCAAGCTCTTCCTGGTTTCAGCGACCCCGTTTTGCAACGAGAAGGGCGAAATCGATCGTATTATCCATATTGTCCAGGATGTTACCGATTTAAGGGAAACTGAAGCCAGATACCGCCATGCCCAGAAAATGGAGGCTATCGGCACCCTGGCCGGTGGCATTGCCCATGACTTTAATAATATTCTCTTTGCGATCATCGGCTATGCCGAATTTATCCAACGCGACGTGCCCCCCGACAGCAAGACGGGCAGGAATGTTGCGATGATTCTTGAAGCCGGTCGGCGGGCAACGGAACTTGTCAAACAGATTCTTACCTTCAGTCGAAGAACAGAGACGAAGAAACAGCCTTTACGTCTCCAGCTGTTAATCAAAGAGACGTTAAAAATGCTGCGGGCCACTCTACCTGCAACAGTGACCATTCTGGAGGATATTGATTCGGATTGTGGAACGGTTCTGGCCGATCCCACCAATATGCATCAGGTACTTATCAACCTCTGCACCAATGCTTATCAGGCTTTGCCGGATGAAAAAGGGACTCTGCGGATTGCCCTGCATCAGCGTCATGTCGATACGGCCGACATTCCGGTGCGGGAGGATGTTGAGCCGGGGGAATTTGTCGTTTTTTCTGTAAGCGACACCGGCTGCGGGATGGACCGGGATACGCTGGAGCATATTTTTGAGCCGTATTTTACCACCAAGGGGCCCGGCGAGGGAACCGGACTTGGCCTTGCCGTGATCCATGGCATTGTTCAGGGCTGCAGAGGGTTTGTTCAGGTGGAAAGTGAGGTCGGCAGGGGGACCACCTTTTCCGTGTTTCTGCCGGTCACGATGGAGGCCGGGTCGCAGCCTGTTGCCCGGCGGCAAAAATCCGCTGCAGTACCTGTAGGGAAGGGGCAAGGCATCTTGGTGGTGGATGACGAACCCTTACTGGTTGAAGTCAACAGGACGCGGTTGGAACAGCAGGGGTACCGGGTGACGGGCTTCACGGACAGCAAGGAGGCCCTGGAGACCTTCCGGAGCCGACCGGATGCATTTGAGCTGCTTATCACCGACCAGACCATGCCGGGGCTCACCGGCGAGGAACTGGCCAAGGCTGTGCTGAAAATCAACCCCTCACTGCCGATTATCCTGTGTACCGGCCATTCGGAAATTGTTTCCGAGGGAAAAGCGCTGCGCCAGGGGATTACGCAGTATGTGTATAAGCCTCTTTCAAGGGATGAGCTTCTCAATGCAGTGCACGCGGCATTGGAGGGGAATCATGGGTAGAAGTGGTTCCACCTTTTTGGGGAATTGCACTGTTTGATGGTTTTGCAAAAAAATTCTCTTTACAGCCTTCCCGTTTAATCTCTGCAGTTTTTCCATCCTGGGCGGTTTTCTTTTTTCCCTGCTGCAAATTCATGACGCCTGTTTTGAACTTCCGTTGCCACAGGAGTGACGGATGTGCCGCGCCTTCCAGTCATCCCGCAGTCTCCCCATCTCATCATCCCCTGTGGTCTTTCTCTGTCGTCATCCCCGCAGTCTCCCCATCTCATCATCCCCCGTGGTCTCTCTCTGTCGTCATCCCCGCAGTCTTTTGGGCGGGGATCCAGGAAGTTGCAGAATGATTATCTTCAAGATCCGACCGGCCATGGTTTTTTCTCCACATCACCCGCCTGCTTGAGGAGCGCCAAGGGCCGCCAACGAGTCATCTGTTGTTGCCGCACTTATTCTTCATATTTTTTAATGGTTTCCTCGACCCAGGCCAGGGCAGCCGCGACTTTGGGAAAGCCGATGGTGGAGATCAACAGGAGCAGGGCATGTTGAATCTCTTCCCGTGTTGCTCCTGCGGCAAGCGCCCTGCGGGCATGGGAGTGGACGGCGCCGGTTGACTGGTTGGAGGCCGCCACCGCAAGACCGATCAGCTCGGCGGTTTTGGTGTCGAGAGGGCCTGCGGCCCTGACGGCGGATCCCAGGTTTTCAACGGCTTCAAGTACCGTGGGGAACTGCCTGGCGAGTTGCTGATAATGTTTTGGTCCCTTTTTCATGGTGTTCTCCTAAATTTTTTAGAGCAAAATAGAGCTCTCTTCCCACCCAGGCATCGGTTGCCGCATAGCGCAGCTGCGCCTCGGAAAGTTGTCTCCTGCTCCAGTTGGAAGTCTGCTGGGATTTGGAAATGCGAAAGCCCAGAAGCACGGCGCAGAGACCGCGCAAGCCATGGTTTTTGATTCCCAGCTTTTTGGCCTCATGGCCGAGGTCAACAAAACCGCTGCCGTTAAAGGAGGCTATTTTGTCAAGTTCTTTGAGGTCATTGGCAATGGAAACCCCGGCTTTGACAATGGTTGGATCAACAAGCAGTTCGCGCAGGGGTCCGGGCAAACGTAACGAGGAGAGATGAAAGAGAAAGACCTCTTCGTTCGTGGCCAGTTGGAGCAGGGATGGCGGAAAGGACTGACCTCTTTTAAAGGCCGGTCGGGTTTCGGTGTCGAAACCCAGCACCGCTTCGGTTCGCAGACGTTCCATTGCCCCGGAGAGATCCGCTGCCTTCGAGATCACCCGGACCGGCCCCTGCCACCGTTGCAGGGGGGATTCATTGATCGCCTCTCTGCTCATTCGATAATCAAATCCGGGCCCGCTGGCGGTTGTGTTTATTGTCATTCCTGTTGACTCTCCGCTGACGAATGCCTTGTTTAGGGACAGTGCAAAAATAGCTGTAACATTCTACTTGCCCATTTTCTACGTTGCGTAAAGGGCTGAATAGAAGAGACTATGCAACGCATTACGTGCCTTGAAAGTGATCAACATTTCGGCGAAAAATTGTTACACTTCTTTTCTTTCAGTCCCTTACCGCTGAAAGGAGAACTGTTCTTCAGTGAAGAGGTGCAGACAGGCATCAGCCACGATTGGATCATAAACATTTCCCCGGCCCTGCCTGATTTCAGCAAGGGCCTTGTCGATCCCGAGAGCGGGCCGGTAGGGTCGGTGCGAGGCCATGGCCTCAACAACATCCGCAACCCCGAGAATTCGTGATTCAATTGACAACTCGTTTCCCTGCAGACCGTTTGGATATCCACTGCCGTCTATTCGCTCATGATGCTGCAGAACCATAAGCGGGATGGGCCAGGGGAAGTCGACACCGGAGCGGGAGAGGATATCAAAACCGACCTGGGAGTGGGTTTTGATCAGTTGAAATTCAATGTCGGTTAAACACCCCGGCTTGGAGAGGATCTCGCTGGGAATGGCCACCTTGCCGAGATCATGGATGATAGCCGCCAGGTGCAGCCCCTCGCACCGTTCCTCTCCCAGTTCCAGTTTCCAGCCGATGGCCCTGGCCAGTTCCGCCACCCGCTGTTCATGGCCGGCGGTATAGGGGTCGCGTTTTTCCACCATCAGTGCAACCACATCAACAATGCCCACCAGAGCTGTTTTCAGGTCCTGCTCGCGAAGGTAAAGCTCCCTGGTCCGTTTTTCCACCTCTTCTTCCAGTTTCTGCTGGTGCCGGTCGTTGGCGCGGAGGAGTTGAGCACGCTCCAGGGCCTGGTTAACGGCGTGTTCCAGTATTTTCATACTGGAGATGGGTTTGGTCAAATAATCCCAGGCGCCCAGACGCAGGGCCTTGATTACATCATCCATGGTGCCCATGCCCGAGAGGATAATAACCGGGGTTTTCGGTGATTTCTTCTGGATATATTCCAGGATCATCAGGCCGTCAACACCGGGCATGCGCAGGTCGGTGATGATGATATCCGGGTTCTGCTGCCGGAGCAGGGCTAAACCCTCGGTGCCGTTGTCCGCCTCTATTGCCGAAAAATTTCGACTTTTCAGGTAGTAGGCCACCGAGTTACGGATATAGGGGTCATCTTCAATGATCAATGCCTTTGTCTGTTGGTCCAAATCAGTCCTCATCTGTTCCATGGAGTTGATGATCCTTCAGAAATAAAGTTTTGTTGCGGCCCTTCATCCCGTAGAAATGAATAATTGATTTTCTTTTTGAGATGAGTATGCAGGTGATCATCTCCTTTTTGCAATGCAATTTTCACAGGAGACAACGTTTTTATCCGAAAATCCCTTGAGGCAGGGCCTGCCCCTGCCGGAGCAAGGGGTTTTCATCATTCGAAGTCTACGCTTATCTGTTGTGGCCGGCCAATTCGGAGTCTTCACTACGTTCCGCTTACCTGATCCAGCCATGCCGATTTTATCAAAAAAGAGGAGAAAAAAGCAATGGTTCTTAGTTTCTCGGCAGTCTGATGGTAAAGGAGGTGCCCTTGCCCGGTTCACTGTCCATGGCGATGGTGCCGCCGTGTTTGTTGACGATCACATCGTGACTGATGGCCAGGCCCTGGCCGGTGCCTTTCCCCACCTCCTTGGTGGTGAAAAAAGGATCGTAAATCTGTTTACGGATGGCTTTTGGAATTCCGGAGCCGGTGTCACTGATACGCATCTCCACCCAATCCTCGTCAAAATCGGTGCCAATGGTTATTGCGCCCTTTTGCCCCGCCATATTTTCACCAAGTTGTTCTTCGATGGCATGGGCGGCATTGACCAGGATATTCAGGATTACCTGGCCTATGTCATTACTGAGGCAGGGAACCATCGGCAGTTTTTCATCAAGCTCGGTGGCAACATCCGCCACATATTTCCATTCGTTGCGGGCAACGGTGATGGTGGTTTCAATGATGGAATTCAGGTTGACCAACTCCTTTTCCCTGTTGCCGGGATGGGCAAATTCCTTCATGGCCCGGACAATGGTGGTGACACGATTTATCCCCTCTTTTGACTGGGCAATGGCGGTGGGGACCTCCTCTTGAAGGAACTCCCAGTCGGCTTCCTCCAGCGCCTCCTTTGCCCTGGATGTCAGCTCCTCGGGGATGTTTCCGGTCTCCGCAGCCTCAATCATTTCCTGGTAGATGGTCATCAGCTCGAAAATATCACGGCAACTCTCTTCCAGAAAATCCACATTGGTCCCCACATACTGGGTAGGGGTGTTGACTTCATGGGCGATACCGGCTGCCAGCCGACCGACGGACTCCAGTTTCTGAGCATGGAGGAGCTGGATCTGCAGTTTTTCCTTTTCCATATCCGCCTCTCGCTGTCGGGTGATATCCCTGGCGATATGTACCGAGCCAAGAAGGTCACCGCTGTCAGGATCCCGGTAGGGTGCCACACTGATATTAAACCAGCCGCCGAGACGTTTTTCATACACCTCAGTGGTATGGAATTGTCCATCCTGGAGCAGTTGTCGGTGGGGACAATAGTCCGGAGGCTCCTCCAGACCATGTACACAGAAAAAGCATTCTCTGCCGACGGCCTCTTCCGGGGATATACCCATGGCCGCAGCCATGGGCCGGTTGACCCGTATCATCTTATGGTGCGTGTCAACCAGGGCAATATATTCGGGCATGGCATCCACGGTCCGTTCCCATTCCCACCTGGCCTGCTTCATATGGTGTTCCGCGATTTTTTTTGCTTCCAGTTCGGTTTCCAGGGCAGCGGTTCTTTCCCGTACGGCCTGCTCGAGGTGTTGTGTATGCTGTCTGATCCGTAGCTGCAGGGCCTTGTGTTCAAGTCCTTTTTCAACACTTAGAAGCAGGACGTCGAAGCTGCTCAGTGGTTTGGGCAGGTAGTCCCAGGCTCCCAGGCGCAGGGCCGTGACCACATCCTCCATGGTCCCGACGCCGGAGAAGAGAATAACCGGGCTGTTCGGGCACTGTTCTCCGGCGGCCTGCAGCACCTTCAGTCCGTTGACATCGGGCATCTGCAGGTCGGTGATAATCAGATCAGGACATGTCTCGGTCAACAGGGCGATGGCCGTTGTTCCAGACTCCGCCTCCAGGGTATGGTATCCATTATTGTGGAGGAATTCGGCGGTGGATGCTCGCAGGAGGTTGTCGTCTTCTGCTATGAGTATGGTCTGCTTTTCCGGTTGCATGATGGAGATCTCCTTGTAAGGAAAGGTACAGCGGCCTATTTTTCAGCCGGGATATTTTTATTTGCCTGCAGGGGCAGGAAGAGGAAAAACGTGGTTCCCTTGCCCGGTGTGGAGTTTACCTCGATTTTCCCATGGTGTTTGTCGTGGATAATGGAATAGCAGGCCGCAAGTCCCAGTCCGGTTCCCTCACCCACCTTTTTGGTGGTAAAAAAGGGCTCAAAGACGCGTTGTTGGATTTCCATTTCCATACCAGGCCCGTTATCCTCCACCTCAATGCAGGCATACCTTTCCAACTTTCCGGTACGTAGGATCAGCCGGGGCTGCCTGTCGTTATTGTCCGCCATGGCCTGAACAGCGTTTTTGATCAGGTTAAAGAGAACCTCTTCCAGTTCAATCCGCATACAGGGAACCGCACCCAGATTCGGCGCAAACTCCTCGATAAATTTTACATCAAGAATATGTTCTTTTTTCTTCAGGGTGTAGTCGGACTGGGCAAGACGCCAAGTCGTTCGGATAACTTCCCTCAGATCAACGGCTTCCACATGTCCGGCGCGGGGACGACTGAACTCCAGCAGGCGGGTGATGATTTCTCCTGAGTTGATTGCAGATTGCCGGGCTCCGTCGATGAAGTAATCAAGCCGTTTTTCCGCAAGATACGCCTGCAGGTTACTCAGGGAAAGGTCGTGTCGGCGGGCGATTTTTCTGTTTTCCTCATTGTCTGGATCAATACCCATCTGTACCAGTTCCAGTGACTGGAGGATAGCCGACAGCGGGGTGTTGATTTCGTGAGCCACACCGGCGGCCAGTCCGACTACGGTCCGCATTTTTTCCGTTTGCAGCAGCTGTTGCTCTAATTCTTTGTTTTGACTGATATCTTTGACCGTGTGGGCCACGTATTCAACTTTTCCGGCCGCATCGGGAACCGGGGCCGTGGTGATCCGGAAGGTCTTGTCCAGGTATTCATGGTAGACTTCCTGAAAATGAGGTGTAAATGGTACACTGAGCCCTTTTTTACAGGGGCACCCCGGACAGGGGGTCCCAAGACCTGCGAACAGTTCATAACAGCGGCGACCGATAATTTCGTCCGGCAGCAGGCCGAACAGCTCACAACCGGCACTGTTTATTTTGACGATCCGCATGGAAGTATCCTGGAGGGTAACGATATCCGGAATGGCGTTAAAGGTGCGTTCCCACCGTTCCGTGGTGGCTTGCAGCTCTTCCTGGGCCATGATACGGGCGCTGATGTCGTGGATAATCGCACAGAGAAAGATATGGCCTTCTATTGAAATCGGCGCGGTGAAGACCTCCACGTCCCTGATTTCTCCATTTTTCAGGCGATGATGTAAATGAAATGATTTTTTTTGTCGTTTTCTGGCCTGTTCCATCACCTGGAGTATTTCCCGGTGCGGCAGGGTGTTGATGTCGCCGATATTCATGGCCCGCAGTTCCCGGCAACTATATCCGTAATAGTCGGCGGCAGCCGGGTTGGCATCTTTAATCCGGCCGTCTGTCGGGTCGATGAGCAACATCACCGCATGATGATCGGTAAAAAGTGATGTATACCGGGCCTTGCTTTTCAGCGGGGAATTGTGACTGCGTTGCAGTTTTTTCTTGGTTTGTCGATGCCGGTTGAGCTCCTCGGCCGGCTGTTGTCCGATGTTTTTTTGTTCCTGGTTGTCCCTGCTGAGTTCAGCGGTTTTCTTGTATCGTTGAAATCGAAACAGCAGGCCCATGATGATAACGATGATGAGAACGGCGCCGATTAAGGGTGGTATTGTATTTTGAAATTTGATTCCGGCGGCAGCCTCGGCTGGTCGTCCCCATAGGAGCGTCATGAAGATTGCCGTGGCAATATTTCCCCGCTTGAAAGGATGATGAATCAACCCCAAAAAGGATTTCATAACTCAGGAGTCCCTGTTTTTTTCGTTTTTCGGGCCGATACTGACGGTGATCGGTTCAATGATGCCAACCTGACGGTTGAAATTATAGAGCGCCTGCAATATTGACCAGGTGATTTCCTGTCCTTTGGGTAGGATAAGCGCGCCGTTTTTGGCAGCGATGTCCTCTTCGGCAATCATGCCGACGACAATATCATGGACGGGCAAGGAAACCGTGCGTACATGTTCCTGAAAATGAATCCGGGCAAAGGCATCGAGGACTTTGGGATTGTATACTCCCGGCCTGCTGCGAAGTTGTGCAACCGCCTTTTTCGGGCTCCGGCCCTGAAAAATCAGCAGGTCGAAATCAATGGCCGCCCTGAGAATCTGAGCGCCGGTGAGTACCTCTTCAAACTCGGTTTTGTCAAGTTCTTTATCAAACTCGTCAAATCGTTTCTGCTGCCAGCGGATCATTTTTGTGACATCGTCCAACCGGGGAATCCGGTCCAGCAGCCGGGCGCCGACCTCCGGATAATTGTGCCACATCTCTTCTTCTTCCGCGCTCAGCTCAAGACCTGCGTATTTCTTGTTAAGGATGTCGGTCGGCAGGGAAATACAGCCGATTTGTGCCAGCAGGGCGGAAACTTCTATCTGCCAGATGTTGGGTAGCTCCAGCGCCTCGGCCACCTGGATGCCATACTCTTTGAGCCGCAGTCCGGCGCTGAAGACCGTGGGCTTGGCCTGGCTGAGTAGTTCGGAGAGTACGGTGATGCTGCCCTTCAATGTTTTCTGCAGCAGTTCTTTTTCCGCAGTCACGAGCCGATATTGTCGTTGGGCCAGGGCCAGGGATGGAATGAGCATGGCGGTCGGACAGGGTTTGGTGAGAAAACGAAATATCTGGCCGGAGTTCACCGCCTCAATGGCTGTTTCCTGATCGGCATTGCCGGTCAGCATGATGCGGACGGTATCGGGATAGAGGTTTTTTACTGTTTTAAGCAGTTCGATTCCGTCCATCCCCGGCATCCTCATGTCGGAGACGATGACGGCAAAGGGTCCCTCCTCTTTCATCTTTTGTAATGCCTCGTCTCCGCTCAGCGCCGTCTGCATGGGAAAACGTTTACGCAGCTGTCGCTTCATGGACTGGATGACGTTGGCCTCATCATCGACAAAGAGTATTTTATCCGTCATCTTCTCCCTCTTGTTCCTTAATTTTTCGGCAGAGCTCAACCCAGTCTTCAATATGATCCTGTATGGTTGTCCGTTCAATGGCCTGTTGGTTGAGTTCCGGCGGCGGACCGATGCACTTGTCCGGGTTGAGCCGGAAGTAGATATAATCGGCGACATGGACAATGAGCGCCGGGCAAAGGGAAAGTTCCGGATACGTATCTATCCGGTGGTGAAAGGTGATGGCTTCCACCACCGGTCCGGGCAGACCCCAGAGCCCGATCAGGTAACCGCCGATTTCACCATGGCCGGTTCCGAATATGCGAAGTTCAGCCTCATCCAGGGTGCAGTCGGTTTCCCCGGCCATGACAACGGCCTGTTCATACTGTTCCGGCAAGCGGGAGAAGAGCAGCAGCTTGCCGACATCGTGCAGCAGACCGGCAATGAAGCAGTGATCGATCATCTCCTGGTCTTCACTTACCTCTCCTGCAATTTTTTTGGCAAAGGCTGCTGTTGCCATGGAATGTGACCACAGGGCGCTGATACTGAAAATTTTGCTTGGACCGCTTTTTATTTCTGAAAAAACGCCGACCCCGAGGACCAGTGCCTTGATGGTATCCATTCCCAGGAGGTTAACGGCCCGGGTCGGGCTGTTGATATGTTTATACAGTCCGAAAAAAGCTGAGTTAACCAGCTGCAGAATCTTGGCGCTCATGGCCAGGTCCTGTTCGATGATTTTTGCCACATCGGCCAGCGAACAGTCCGGGTTCTGCATTGTCTGCTGCAGTCGGGCATAGGTTTCCGGCAGGCTGGGAAGGCTGTCTATGCCTGAAACCAGCTGCTTGAGTTTTTCATCTGTCATCAGGTCCTGCAGGGCCGAGGCCCGACTGATGACCTGTTTAAAGACATCGGGATCAGTTGGTTTGGTTAAGAGCTGATGGGTCACGCCGATTGTTCGCATGATGGACTCGTCATCCGCCTGGCCGGTGAGCATGATCCGGATCGCATGCGGATACTGGTTTTTAACGGTGGTCAGCAGTGCCGCCCCGTCCATGCCCGGCATGCGCATATCCGAGACGACCACGTCGATTTGTTCTGCGGCCATGACCTCAAGCGCCTCCGGGACGGATTGGGCGAATCGAAATTTCATGGTTTTACGCATGGGACGAAACATCCTTTTTAAACCGGAGAGGATGTTGGGTTCGTCATCGACAAAGAGAATGGTTTTTTTTGGGGTGGCACTCATGGTTGCAGATCCTCCGCAAGCGGCAGGTGAATAATAAAAGTTGTTCCCTTGCCCTCTGTTGATTGGAGTTCAATAGTCCCTCCATGTTTGTTGACGATGACATCATGGGCGATGGCCAGCCCCTGGCCGGTGCCCTTGCCCACCTCTTTGGTGGTAAAAAAAGGTTCAAAAATCCGTTCTCTGATCTCCTGCGGGATGCCGGCGCCGTTATCCCGGATGCGTATCTCCGCCATGTTGTCGATGAGTCGGGTAACTATTGTAATGGTTCCTTTGGATTCGACGTCTTCTTTGTCCAGCGTGCCTGCTATGGCATGGGCGGCATTGACCAGTACATTGAGAAGCACCTGCCCCATTTCATCGGCAAGGCAGGGAACCTGCGGCAGGTCTTCCGCAAGATCGGTTTGTACTTCGGAGACGTACTTCCACTCGTTGCGCGCTATGGTAATCGTGGTTTCAATGAGCCGGTTCAGGTCGAGGGGTACCTTGTCCTTGCTGCCGGGGTGGGAAAACTCCTTCATGGCCAGGACAATGGAGGTGACACGCCGTACCCCTTCCTTGGATTGGTTGATGGCTTGCGGGATCTCTTCGGCCAGGTATTCCCAGTCGATCTCTTCGAGTTCTTCGTCAATGGAACCGAGAAGACTCTCGTCGATATGCATTTTGCGCGCCGTCGTCAGCAGGGTCAGAAAACGTTCAATCAGCTGGGTGATATCGGCAAAAGATTCATCGAGAAAATCTATATTGGTCCCCACGTATTGGACGGGAGTATTTATTTCATGGGCGATTCCTGCAGCCAGCTGGCCGACCGATTCCAGCTTCTGGGATTGAAGGAGCCGGGTTTGCAGCTGTTCTTTTTCTTTTTCCTCTGCAAGACGGCTGCTGATGTCATGGACTATGGCAACAAAGACTCCCTGTCCGGATTCCAGCTCAACATATTGGAGGAAAACCTCGACTGGAAGAGTGGAGCCGTCTTTTCGTTGATGGATGGTTGGAAAAGTCAGGCTGTCATTCGGGGCATGTTTAAGCGGGTCGATCATCCGGAGGAATTGTTGTTCGTTAAATTCCGGTTTGATATCCAGCGGCGTCATGGTCAGGAGTTCATCGATGGAATAGCCGATCTGGAGCAGAGCACCCCGGTTGACGTATTCAAATTTGAGCGTATCCGGATTAAACATGAAAACACTATCGTTGATCCGGTCCAGGGCCTGCTTGAATTCATTGAGGTTGACAATGATTTCTTTACGTTCAATCAGCTTCTGATCCAGTTCTCCCATGGCCGCGTGCAGACGTCTGTTGAGGAAAAAGACATGGGCTGCCGAACCGGCTAACAGCAGGACAAAGCCTGCTGTGGCCATCAGCCAGGGCCGGTACTGGGTAATCATCTGCCGCCAGGTTATTTTTTCAACCTTGTCATAGGGGGGAAAGTGAAGAACCTTGAGACATTCATGGACCGGAGTATAGTCAAAAGGAATGGTCCAGCCCATGATACCGGCGGTGATTGCGGCTTTATTCTCCGGCGTCATGGATAACAGGGCGATAGCCACCTTGCGGGCAAGTTGATCATCGGCCTTTTTTGTTTTGGCAAAGGGCCATTCCGGGTACAATCTTGTGGTTCGAAGAAAGGGAAAACCGGTGCTTCCCGGTGGTTGTTGATCCAGTATTTTGAA
>JANTGH010000012.1 GCA_024763055.1 Desulfobulbaceae bacterium | reverse complement strand
CCATAGACGCCCGCGGCGGTGAAGACACTGTATCCGGCGGAACGGGCAACGATTATATCTATGGTGATTCCGGTGACCGGATCGACGGCGGAGAAGGGACTGATACCGTCGTTTTTGCAGGGAACAAGAGTGATTATTCATTTCAAAGTTCAGGTGGAACAATCAGTGTAACAGAATCCTTAAACGAAGAAAGTAAGGCGGTTGAGGTCGACAATGTTGAGACACTTCGTTTTTCTGATGGAGACATAGCAACTTCGGATCTGGGGTCAAGCAGCGTCATTGACGGCGCAGTTGAAGGTCTCGAATATCAAACATCATCCGGTCTGCATGGGATTACCGATGCGAATGGTGATTTCGCCTTTGTTGCCGGCGATGACGTGACCTTTACTGTTGGTGGCGTCACCCTTGGAGTGGCCACAGCCGATGACGTTGCAAGTGGTCAGACCTTTCTCCAGGATATAGCTGATGTTGACCGCACCGATCTCAATGATGAGTATACGGAAAACATGGCCACCTTCCTCCAGTCGCTGGATAAAAACGGTGACGCCTACGATGGTATTGTCATCACCGATGAGATCCGTGAAGCCCTGGCCGATGTACATATTGACCTGCGAACGGCATCCGAAGAAGACATACAGCAGTTGGTCGAGCAGGTTGGTAAGAGCTATGTCAATGAGGACGCGGCCATGGAACATGTTGAGGATATGCTGGTGGCCAAAACCGAACTTGATCATGGTGATTTCCTTGAACATATTGATGACAGCGTAAGTGATACCATGACGGCGGGGAATCGTCGTGACAATGTTCTTTCCTCGCTGCCTGATGATATGGCGACCATGGGAACCACTCAGGCTCATGACGATTCTACCATGGAAATCAAGGTTCCTTCTATTGATATTGATATGCGGACTGACATGGCATCTGTTAATGGCGAACATAGTCAGAATCCGGTGGATCCGACAACTGAGAGTGGCCCGAGTGAAACGGAAAATTATTCTCACGAGACAAATGTAACTGCAGAAACTTCCGGGCAAACTGGAAATGCAGCGGATCCGGGAATGATTTCCGTGGGAGACCTGCACCTGGATCAACTCCCTTCTTCTACGCTATCCACCCATACTTCAGGTGAAGATACGGACGAGGAACCCGGGCATTTTGCTGATGATCAGAAAACCGAGGTTGAACATCATGCATCTCCAATACATGGAGAAAGTATGGCTGATAACATTGCCGGCCCGGAATCCGTTCATGATCAGGCAGCGGTATCATCGGAAACTTCTGAGCAGGTGCATGCCGCACAAGAGCATTCTGCTCCGGTACAGGCCACTGAATCCGTTACGCACCAGAGTCCCTCTCCTGCAGCCGACAGCGGGCAGCAGTCGCAGGAACACAGTACCGCTGTTGAACCGATCGTAACAACAGCTGAACCGAGTATAACAACGGAACAAACACTGCAATCGGATACAGATATTGATGACGATATTGCAAGCGTTGGCCAAACACCGACAGTTGTTTTAGCCGATGCAAATGATCAGGATGCATCTTTTTCGGCAACCGACCCGGACGACACCGGTCTTCTGGATTCGTTTGATGGTTCCGCAGGCAATGTGGATGCCACACTGGATCATTTTGCGGTAACCGATGCCGGTGGAAATGCCGGGGCGGAAGGATCTCTGGATCCATTTATGGTAAGTGATGCAGCTCCTGCTGCTCTGGATGAAATTCCACCCATGGACGGTCTTGACGCGACACCGGAGGAGCAGCCGTTGCTTGAACCTGAAGACGCGGGACTTGGTGTTGACGATGCAATTATTCCGGAGGATATTCAGGAACCTGCTCCCCTTCACGAAGAAGTTCTTGCTACATGAAGAGAAAACTGTTGATGTCGGGCAGACAGCTGCAAAAGCAAAATTTTTTATGATAGGGACTGAAAGGTAGCGGTTCGGTCGATTTTTATCGTTTGACTGGATTGTAACCAGCGTGGCTGGACCAAAATTTTAAGAACACAGCCACAACGAACGATGAAAGTGTCGTCAGCGTCAACATCTTGAAGGGCACTTTCATATAAAATTCGGTTCAGCAATGCTTATTTATTCGTGACAACAGAACAATTTTCGCATAACATAATGTATTGAGGAGAAAATTTCAGCCTGTTCCGGGAATTATCAGGATTGTTCTCAAAGCAGGCTGTTTATTTATGACGAACCTGGAATTCACGGCCCAAACTACATGCTGCATATTGGTCCCACCCATCCTGCCCAACGGTTCCGGCCATGCTGTCTCTTTTTCTTATCGATTGCTCTTCTCTTCCCTGTACACGCATTTGCCGGCCAGAACTTCACGAAGAACAGTCCCTTTCCTGCAGTGTATCCGCAAGGCATTTCAATGGCCGGCGTCGACAGTTTATCACAAGGCAGGCAAAAAAAATCCGCGGAAAAAAAAGATTCCGAGAAAAATATTGCCGCTGTTGCAACAGCGGGTACAATGGTTAACCAGCCAGAAATAATAAATATTTACAACGATCTCTTTCAGCTTTCTTACACCATTGCGCCGGATATTCGTATCGCCCGGGCTCAGAAAAAACAAAAAAATGCCCAGCGTTACACTGCCTGGGCTCAACGCCTGGCGCCAGCCGTTAACGCCAGATTCTCGCAGGTCCATGAATTCAACATGGATTCTACTGTAACACCAGCCGGTGATGCTCAGACAAATCAACCCTACCAGTATACGGACGGCGAAGATTATCAGGACTGGGGTTTTACCCTTGATCTGCCTGTTTACCGGCGTCCGGTATCAATCAGAATCAAAATTGCCGAAGCTGACGAGCAATTAGCTGAAAATAATCTTATTATAAAAACGCAGGAACTCGATCTTCGTCTGCGCGAATTGTTAGGCAACTATCTGATAGCCTCCTATCGATTACTCAATCTGCGCAATTCCGTCCGCCTGTCGACAGAGCATGTCAATAAAATCCTCAAGGGATATGAATTGCGTGATCAGACCAGGTTGCAGCTTCTCCGTGCCCAGGCCAATCTCAAGGAGCTGGAGGCCCGCCGCGACCTGGATGAACAGCGCCGAGAGGTTGCCCTGCGAGAGCTGCTTGATTTTTCCGGATTGAAAGCGGTGCATCCTGTTTTTCATCGACTGAATAAATTGTTAATTGATGAAATTTCCACGGCCGGCTGTATCAATTCTCTGGCCAACCTTCAACAGAACTCCACCAGAATAAAGGATTTTGTTGATTCCTATGACGACGACGATCTGCGGCAATATTTCTTTGCGCACAGTCTTCTGGCTACCAAGGTCCATCTGGAGCGGGATCTTGCCAGGAATAAAGCCCTGACTCATACGCAAAACGAATGGCCGGGGTTGAGTGTTCGCGGGCTCTATGACCGCAGGATTGATACGCAGTTCAGTAAATTTAACGGTGAAGGATCACTGGCACTGGTCTTTTCGGTACCTCTTTTTTCCGGCGGGACAATTATCAGTAACAGTAAAACCCGGAGTATGGCCGAGCATATTGCCGATGTTACCCAATATGCCGATCTTCGAAAAACCATTCATGCCATGGAAAACAACCGGCATCTGATTATCAGCCTGCAAAAAGTGTATACTACCCAGCAGATTCATCTGCGGCAACAGCAGGAAATAGTTGTTCTTTCCCTGAAATCGTATACCATTAAACAAACCTCCATGCAGGATTTACTCACCTCGCAAAATCGTCTGATTGACGCCAAAAATGCCCTGATGGAAACCATTAATACGCTTGGTTCCCTGTATCGGCAATTTGCCTGGCAAGTCGGTAACCCAAACCCTATTCCATCAATTAATTTATCGATTGAAGAATGAAGAGATCCTTTTTTCCTCTTTTTTTTTTACTGATCTGCCGAGGGCTTTACATAAAAATTTTCGTTTTTTTCCAACCCGTCAATCTCCACACCGCTTTGGCATTGGAATTTGAGGCAAACTACTCAAAGAATTAAGCCTCTATTATCCAAAAGAGTATATTACCTGAATTGAGCGTTTCACTCATTTGCAAAATAAAAAAATATTATAATAACATATGGTTGATAAACAAAGTGTTGCAAATGAGTGAAACCCGGTGGGATTTCCATTTTGGCACAATCTGCTTCGTCACCGGTTGCTCCATGTAGGCACGACTACAATGAAACAACCGAATCCTCGCATCTTGTACCAAAATGAAAATCGCTCAATTTAGGTATTGTCAAAATTATCCTGGATAATTACTGGGTACATGTTTAAAAGGAAATGATTGAATATCCGCAATCCTGCCCCGGTTTTGTACTGCTGGGGAAAAATTGATCTTGAAATTGTATAAATGTAAATGTTTTACTGGGTAGGAAAATATTTTTTATTAAATAATTGGTTATCAATAGGAGGAGAAGTGCCATGTCCGACAACTGTCTTTTCTGTAAAATTGTCCGCGGAGAAATACCGGCCGATATTATATACGAAGACGATGACATTCTGGCCTTCAGGGATATAGCGCCCCAGGCGCCGGTCCACTTTCTCGTCATTCCCAAAAAGCACATCAGTGGCCCGTCAAGCCTTACGCCGGAAGACGAGCAGCTCATCGGGAAAATCATGCGCAAGGGTTCCGAGATTGCGCAAAAAGAGGGCATCGACCATTATCGGGTTGTCTTTAATAACGGCGAACAGGCCGGGCAGACCGTCTTCCATATCCACATGCACATTCTCGGCGGCCGCGATATGAACTGGCCTCCGGGTTGATTTCACGCCAGGGGGCGGCAGCCATCAACAGATATCATTTTTTTAAAAACAGGACACAAGGCTACATGATTTCGTTCTTTTTTCCTGTCTTAACACCACTCATTGTCCTGCTCCTGGCTGTTGCCGCCGGATCATGCTCCGCACAGGATGGAATAACGGTTAACGGACAAATTGTTTCCCCGGACATGATTGCCCTGGGGCGCCAAATCTACCGCCAGGGAATACTTGCCGACGGTAAGCCCGTCAAGGCCCATGTCATGGGCGACATTGAGGTTTTCGGTACCCAGTTTACCTGCCTGAACTGCCACGGAAGAAGCGGCATGGGCGGCGGCGAGGGCAAGACATTTACCCTGGCCATTAATCCGGCTGCGCTCTTTGCTCCCCGTGACAGTATGTATCTGGAAAGATCAGCCTATGACGATGAGTCGCTTGAGGCATGCATCCGGCAGGGAGAAACTCCCGAAGGGACGAAATTGACCCCGGAGATGCCGACCTATGATCTTCCCGACCGGGAAATGACGGCTCTGATTGCTTATTTAAAGACCTTGTCCGGTACATTCTCTCCCGGATTGACCGACGGGGAAATTCATTTTGCAACTGTTGTCGATGGCGGAATCGATCCGGCGGACCGTATGGCAATGCTTGCGGTCATGCATAGTTTTTTCAATGATAAAAACGCCAAAACCCGCAATGAAAGAAAACGAAGCAATCGTGGCCCTTTTTATCAGACCTACAGGCTTAAGGCCTACCGTAAATGGGTCCTTCATGTCTGGGAACTGCATGGCCCCCCTGATACCTGGGCCGCGCAAATGGATAATTACCTCCATAAGCAACCGGTTTTTGCCCTGCTCGGCGGCATGGTACAAGGTTCCTGGCAGTCGATACATACGTTTTGCGAAAACAGAGAAATCCCCTGTCTGCTGCCCAATACCGACCGACCCGGCGGTATCGGGACCAATGATTTTTATACGCTGTATTTCTCTGAAGGCCTGCGCCTTGAGGCCCGGGTTATCGCCACCGATCTTATCCGGCAAAAGCGGCCCATACGCGTGCTCCAGGTGTATGCAGACAAGAGGAGGGGTAAATTCGGCGCCCTGTCTTTTACTAACGCCATTGATACCAGCCGGCTCATTTCAGTCAAGAATTGGCAGCTGGAGCAGGGGGAAGTATTTTCTCCGGAAAAATTGTCGACCCAAATCAGAGCGTCGGCAGCGGATAGCGTCATCCTCTGGCTGCCGGCAAAAACAATCACCCGGATAGATTTTACTGAGCTGAAAAAAATGATCAAGGGGCAGGTCTATCTTTCCTCTACCCTGCTGGACAAAATTTCTCCTCGCTTTCTCGACCGCTTGGAAACACAAGTCAAGCTGGCCTCTCCTTTTATTCTGCCGAAAAACAGGCAAGCCGTGTTCAAAAGAATTGCCCCCTGGCTGCGAAGCAGAAAGATTGCCCTGGATCGACGAAGAATTCTGGGGCAGACCTATTACGCCTGCATGATACTTGGTGAAGGCTTAATGCACATAAAAAGGCATTTTTATCGCGACTATCTTATGGACGCCCTTGACCACGGCAATGCCAAGGCGATTTTTTCCATCAACTACCCGCGCCTGAGTTACGGGCCCGGCCAGCGATACCTGGCCAAGGGCGCTTTTATCCTTCAAAAGAACGATGACGGCAAAACTTCCGCGACCTGGATCGTTCCACGCATGTAGAAACAATTACCTTCAACCAAACTATTTTGCCGGAATCTTCTTTTTTCCCAGTTGCAGGTATTCTTTTTTCAACTCCCTGCCACTCAAAAGCCCATCAATTCGCACCCATGTTTCCGCTTTCGGGGCATGCAGAAAGACAAGGGGCCGATGGCCCATTTTATCGGAGACATAGGCGTCAAAGGCACGCATGGTACGGTTGATGTCTTCAAGACTGCCGGTCAGAAAGTCCCAGCCCGGCCCTGCATTATACCGCTTCAAATACTCCTTCATTACTCTGGGCGTGTCGTGTTCGGGATCTATGGAAATTGAAACCAGTTGTACGCCGCCCGCCTCATCGCCCAGCTTTTTCTGCAGGTTGGTCAGGCCAATGGAAAGAATCGGACAGATGGTGGTGCAGGTGGCAAAAATGAATTCGAGAACAACGTTTTTATCGGTATCCCCGAGATAGTGTTTCAGGGCAATACTCTTCCCGTCCTGGTTGACCAGGGTAACATCCGGGATGGTGTATTTTTCCAGGGTCCTGACATAACGCTGTTTTGCCTGCACCGAAGGGAGGTTGAAAAAAAACACCATGCCTGCGACAAGACAGAGACACGTCATGCTTTTTATAAACCAGCATGCCTGGACCAGGTAAGCGGAACGTAGTGGAGACTCCGGATTGGCCGGCCACAAGGAACGATGAAAACCCCTTGCTCCGGCATGGACACGCCCTGTCTCGAGGGATTTTCGGATAAATGTACGCATAGAAACCTCCGGAGATTCCACCAACAGGTGGCCTTTTAGTGAGAAAAAAGCTGAAATTTACCAAACAGTATATGCCAACTCGACAGAACAAGAAAGAGAGAAAAAAAAACAAAGGCCGACAGCAGCCATTTCCTCTCCCGCTTCTCTATTTCCCGTTTCAGACTTGTAGTTCTACGCAACACCCTGCCGATACCGGGAACAAGTCCGAAGAGAATCCCCACAAACAAACCGATATAGAGCGGATAGCCGATAAAAGAGTAATTTTTCTGAATCATGTCAAAGGGGCAATGATGGGAGGGCATCTGGTAGACATAAAGAGAGATAAATGAAATGACGGCGACAAGGGAAAGCGGAAGCAGGAGCAGGGACTCCAGGAAAAGGAGCAGGCGAAGCCGGCCGGATCGATTACCAAGACAGAGAAGGACGGTACACAGCCAGATGAATGCGGCCGCATAAAAAACGATCATGGTTGTTGCCGGCGGCAGCCCAGCCAGCTCACCCGCAACCGTACCGCTTCCCGTTGCAAACAGGGAGCCGCAGCAGGAGGTAATTCTTTCGGGATGCAATCCGGTAAAAAACCTGAATTGAAGCACCAAGTCTGCGGCCAACAGAAGGGTAAGTATTGGTAATACCGCATACTTCTTCCTGACAAGCGGGGTGTCTTCACAAGACTGATCAATGGCATTGAAAATCACCCACAACGAGGCCAGGAAAAAAATAATCCCTTTTATCAGCAAAACATTCCAGCCGATCGGGTTGGCATTCAACGTGCCGGTGGCACACATTGCTCCGATGAACAGGGAATGAATATCGTCAATCGTGTAGAGAAAAAGCAGCCCCGAAAAAATTGAAAAACACAGAACCAGGCCGACAATGGTGGAGATCAGGTAGGTTGTTCGTTCAAGGCGTAACTGTTCCGCCGAGGAGGAGGAAGGATCCCAGTGCAGCATGATTTTTACCCCGACCAGAGCGGCAAAAAAAACCAGGACAAGGGAAACCAAAGCGCCAAGGAGCAGAGCAAGAATTCCGGGATGCAATATCATGGGCCTGATCAATCAATAATACGACCATCCCGCATGCGGATGACGCGATCTATCAATGAGTGATTGGAGACAAAAGGATCATGGGTGGCAATGAGTACGGTTTTGCCCTCCCGGTTCAGCCCGGAGAGAATATCAAGCAGTTCCGCAGCAAGAACACTGTCTAAATGAGCGGTCGGCTCATCGGCAATGATGACCTGCGGCTGATGAATCAGGGCCCTTGCAATGGCGACCCGTTGTTGTTCACCGCCTGAGAGTCGTGAAACTTTCTCTCCGGCCCGGGTATTGAGATCAAACCGTGCAAGAATCTCTTCAGCCCGTATTTTCATTTCTTTCATGGAAAGTTTACCGGGATAGAGGGGCAGCAGGGTGTTTTCCAACACGCTGATGCTCTTTATCAGGTTGAGCTGCTGAAAGATAAAGCCAAAGGTCCGCCTTCGGATATCGCCAAGAAATCTCTCGGGCAGCCGGGACACATCCCGGCCATCTACCAGGACGCTGCCGGAGGTAGGGCGCGACATGCAACCGACAAGCCCGAGCAGGGTCGTCTTGCCGCAACCACTGGCGCCATTGACAACCAGAGCTTCCCCTGCTGCTATTGTCAGATGTATGTCCGACAGTGCCCTGACCTCATCGGGTTGGTTCCGATTGTAATACTTACTGATGCGCTCAACCTGAATAATCCCGGCCATTACTTACACTCCACGCATCGCATTTTCAGGATCGGTAATCGCCGCTTTCCAGGAGGGAAGGACTGTGCTTGCCATATAGGGAACTATCGTTAGAAAACCCAAGATAATAATTTGATAGCCGTCTATATAAGGCACAGGATGGAAGCGGGGGAAGAGAACGGACCAGCCCTTAAGCACCGGTACAAGAAGCGGCGCGTTCAGCAAAAAAACATGGATATAGGCAAGTGATATTCCAATAAGAAATGCGGTGACGGATATGACGGCACCCTCGCATAATTTCAAAGTCAGGACATCACCGGTATCCCAGCCGATGGCCTTGAGAATACCGATCTCCCGCTTTTCCTCACGGCTGATGCCGGTGGCCTTGTCCCAGGCAAGGATGGAGAAGGCAAGCAGAGATGAAGTAAAAATTGTCAGCATCATGCCGCTTCGCCAGTTGAAAATCGACTCATAGGTGTGGAGAATTTCATCAATGGTTATCGGTCGGGTATCGGGTAGCAGCCGTTTGATCTTTTGCGCAACCAGTGCCACCTCCCCGGCATTAAAGACCTCCACGGTAATATCCGTTGCCAGGCCATCGGGCATGGTAAAAAAACGCTTAAGGGCGCCGGTGGTAAAGACGATGAGATCATTGGTCCACAGGGCTGATTTCGCCTTAAAGGTTCCGGATATTTCACAGGAATAACCGATACCTTTACTGTTAATCAACAAAAGATCCATTCCCGGCTCCGCATGCTGCGCCTCGGCTACCCCCTGTCCGACCATACATTGTTCATCACCGGCCGGTGTTTTCCCCTCAACCATTGCAAACTGCTCCGACCCTCTATCGATACCGAGAATGGTATAATTTGCATGATACAGGCTGTCATAATAATAGCCCCAGATTCTCGGCTTAACCCGGCCAACTCCCGGTATTTTCTCAATGATGCGGGCATAATCCGTAGGGATAAGATCATGGCGGCCGCCTGCAAGACGCTGAACAACAATATTTGGCCCATCAACCAAAACATTTAAAGCCGTTTTTTTCAGCGAAGAGGTCAGCAACAGCACCGAGGCAAGCGCGGTAATGGTCAACGAATAGACAACGATGATGGAAAAATTTTTAAACTTTCTCCGACCAAGCGAAGAGAGCGCAAATTCCAATATTTTCAATAACCGAATCATTGAGGAAAACCGGCCGCCGTCCTGCCGATGGAAAGCCTGGTATCCACTGCCGGAAGGGAGGGCGCAAGAATGGATCCGGCTGGGAAATGTTCAAAGGCGGCTGGGAAATCCTGAAAAGGAGCGAAGAAATCAGCCAGGGCCGGGTTCCTCGTATAGCGGGCCTCGGTCCAGAGGGCAAAATCAGTCAGGCCGAAGTGATGGATAAGTTGTCTCGCTGACGGAAGTTCTCTTTGGCGCCATAACCGTTTTTCATGGTGACTATGCCCTACAAAGAAGACAGACAAAAAAAGCAGGAAAGTAATAAAGGAGAGAAAAACCTTTGTTCGTCTCATAATCCGGCAAGGATTTTTTTCGTAACCTGATCAAAGGTGAGAATGGTACGACCGGCATGGTCGCGGGCAAATGTTTGAGCGGCTTTTTTCCCTGCTACAGGAATCAACTCCTTTCCCATCGGACCAAGGACATCACTGCCGACTACATACAGCAAGGTGTCTGCCGCTGCCGCTTTTGCCGAATAATATTCAGTCACGTATATCCCGGCAATGGTTTTCCGGCTGTGACCTTCTCCCTCCGCAGGCAGATTCAGATAGAATTTGAACATATCCTTGGCTCCGTCAAAAAATACCCGTGAGCCATCGTTAAATTCAATCTGAGCAATCCATGCCGGATAAGGAGCAACAAACATCCCGCACACCGGGCAACGGTCTCTGGGACCGGGCTTTACAGGTTCCGCAGCCAGGAGGCAGACAGAGGAAAGGAGCAGAATCGTGACCGTCAACAGGAAAATAAATCTTTTCATAAAAATTCACACGTAAAAGTAACAGGATGGTTAACAGAAAAAGAGATAAAACCTCAACAATGCACTACGCTCCTCGGTTGGTGTTAACGATTGCCGGCAGAAACATGGGCCAGGAAAACGTTTTTTCAAAACTTGCCGAGATCTGATGCGGAACGGTCACGTTGGTGAAGGTGTAGGATTCGACGGAACCAACGGAAACGTTATCCACCAGCACATCTTTTACCGCGTACCCCGCATCAGGCGTGATGGTGAACACCTGAGAGTTGCCAAGCGCTACTTTGACGACACCGGCAGGAGAAATTGTTCCATGGGGTCCCGCTGAAGCTGTGATTTCTGCAAAAAGACTGAACATGGCCGTAATCGAATGGTCAGCCGTAACATTGGTAAAGGTATACGACTCCACCGGTCCCACGGAACCGCCATCAACCTGGACATCCTTGATCACAAAGCCGGGATTGGGCGTCATCATAAAGACCTTGTTCCCCCCCACCGGCACTTTCAAGGCGCCAAAGGGTGAAATCGAACCATCTGGACCAGCGGTGGCGGTGATGGTTTGAAAGGGAATGTTGCTGAAATCCGCCCGGATGGTGTGGGTAACGACAATATTGTTGAAGGTATAGGTGTAAGGAGCAGTAAACGGTCCTCCCAGTGTCACCCCATCAACCAGAACATCATCAATAAAGTACACGGGATCAGTGACATCGATCGTTATATCCACATTCGCTCCACTGGCAACCGGAGTATGACCGAGTGGGTCTATGGTGCCGAAAGTGGGATTATTACCCAAAGAGGCATCAATGGCGGGAACCGGTGAGGCAACTATAAGGGTATAGTCCTCGGCCTCCCCACCTGCGTTATCGGCGGCAAGATCGCCCGAACTTATTGCCGCCAAGAAATTACGGACAACGACCCGCATCCTGGTTGTGCCCAGGACGGCGCCGTTCGGTACCGTGACGGTGGCGACATGGGGGCCTGCCGCCGGGGAAAGTTCAACCACCTTGGTCTCTTCACCGGCATCGGTGAAGTCACCATCCTGGTTCCAGTCGATAAACACACTGACATTTTCATCGGCCTGGGGATGGATAGTGATGGCGATAGGATAGGACCCACCCTGTTGTACGGTTGTACTCTTATCAAGAAACGCGCCATAACCCTCAGCATTGGAACTGTTATTGATGGTGCCGAAGGTTACATTGGTGATCCATTCCAGACTGAAATCACTGGAACTGACAGCTGGATAGGCCGTGTCAGCAGCGAAGCCGGCGGCAATGGTATGGTCTGTAGTTACATTTGTAAAGGTATAGGATGAAACCGCACCGGCACTTACACCATCAACTAGCACATCATTCACCAGATAGCCCGAGGCCGGCTGGATGGAAAAAGTCTGGTTGGTTGAATCGGCAACTCTGACCGCTCCTGCCGGAGCAATGGAACCATTTGCGCCGGCAGTGGCGGTGACCGTATGGTTGAGTGTGGAGGAAAAGACCGCATGGATGGTGTGGTCGGCCACAACATTGGTAAAGGTATAGGAAGTGACCGCGCCCACGGAACCGCCGTCGACAAGTACATCATCAACAAAAAAACCGGCATTCGCCGTAATGGTGAAGGCCTGGTTTGCGCCACTGGTGACATTGACCGCTCCGGAAGGAGCAATGACTCCATTTGCCCCTGCCGTGGCCGTTATCACCGGACCTCCGGCGCCGTTATCGAGAATTACCGTGTAGTCTTCCGCCTCACCACCGGGGAGCGTACCTGAACTCTGAACCGGATCCGTGTCGGCGTTAAGAAAACTGAGCACAACGCGCATCCTGGTCGCCCCCAGGGTGGCCGTAACCGGAACATTAACGTTTATTGTAGCTGTAAATGAATTGGGATCCGAGGACTGAATAATGTCAGGGGTGACCACCACCTCTTCGCCCGGGTCGGTAAATACCTCATTCTGATTCCAGTCAAAAAATACACTGATCTTCTCTCCGGTATCCGGTTTGATGGTAACGGAAAGCAAATAGGTGGAACCAGGGGCAACCGTGGTGGAAACAGCGGTGTAATCTCCATAGCCACTGGTATCGGCAACGGTGGTGTTATCTATGGTGTTGAACGTGACATTGGTGATCCACTCAAAAGAATTATCACCATCAATCGTCGGATACGCCGCCAGGACGCTTGTTGCCGTACCCATGAAGAGAAAGACCGAAATGACAAACCATAACAGGGTGTACTTGTTATATAGTGCTCTCATAAGATACCTCATGGGTAGGGGTTAACCGGGGAGACGAAGTATTGTGGGCCACCGACGACAGGAAAACCCCATCGCCGTAAAGTTTGATCTTCGCATGACTCAATAACAGATGCAGAATGGGGGCAATTCCTTTAAAACCAGGCTGTCCGCCACCGCCATTGCAACCCTCGCTGCCAAAATAGGGCTGACCGTTTGCATCCGTGCAGGTGTGCGAATCAAGGAGATTAAGCGCCTGCACCACGTTGACCAGACCATAGCCGGAATCATTATCCGGTCCCGGCGCTTCCAGATCGTCCGCCGACAGGGTCAGAACCTGCCGGAGATCGGCGGCAGTAATCCAGGGCCGGGCATTTTTCAACAGGGCCATGGCCCCGGTAATGTGGGGGACGGCAAAACTGGTGCCGGATACCGTGGCATAGCTGTCCGGAAAGAGGCCGCCAAAGGTTAGGTCGGCTGTCCGGATGTCCACCGCCGGGGCGACCAGGGCCGGATACAGAGCACCGCCGCAGGCGGATGGTCCACGACTGGAAAAATCCGTAACCAGCAATGCGACATCGATTCCGCCGACGGCAAAACTCTCCGGATAATTTGCCGGACTGATACTGGTGCTCGCATTGGGACCACCATTGCCCCCTGAAAAATTGATGGCAATTCCGCTTGCCTGCAACAGTTGAATATCCGGTTGAAACTCGGTGACACATTGGCCGACCAGACCATTTAATCCCCAGGAATTATTGACCAGCTGGGGAACATCATCGGTCAAGGGGTCATTATCCGGATCAAGCAGCCATTGAAAACCAAGATGAATATCGGAGTAGGAGGCATTGCCGGCGTCATCAAATATCTTGACCGCTATCCAGCGCGCGCCCGGAGCCATGCCGATGGCGGATCCGCCCGCATCACCGCCGACAAGGATGCCCGCAACCCCGGTGCCGTGGCCGTCAGGATCATAGGGCGTCGGATGTTCACCGTTGGGGTCATACCAACTGTTGTTCCCTCCCCGCCAGCGTGCCTGCAGGTCCTGGTGCTCCATATCAACGCCGGTGTCGACAATGGCGATCACGATACCACTGCCGTCATAGCCCTGCTGCCAGAGCTGAGGCGCCATGGTCAGATCAATATTCCAGGCAATGTTGGCAGCTGCGGATGCAATCGTTGTCTTCGGCAGCCTGACCGTGCCGTCAAGGGCGACCCTTGCCACTCCCGGCTGGGAGGCAATTTGTTGAATCGCTGCAACGGGGACGGTTGCCGCCAGTCCATTGACGATCCAGAAGGACCGTATATTCCGAACCTTGTTCTGCAGTAACAGCTGTTTCACCTTGGCCTGCGCCTGAGCAGCCTTGCTGCGCAGCGCCTTATTGATCCTGATCCGTTTTTCCCCGGCAGTGAGCACGTCCTTTTTTTGCTGAAAAAGCCGCTTGGCATCCAGCTGATCAGTAAAATAAACAAGCACATCCACAACTTCACCCGGCCGCATCCGGGCAAGCCTTGCCGTAAGATCAGAACTGATGTTCCCGGCCTCACCACTACCGGGTAACAGCCAGAGCATACCGGCACAAAGAAGGATGATGAAAGATGCGCTGTTTTTCATAGGGTGTTAATCTCTCTATAGTGCTTAGTGGACGGAAAATTGCCCGCCCCGTTAACGAACGACCAGATCTTCGGCCCGAAAGGCGCCGATAACAACGGTCACCATGCTGCCGGGCTGGATCAATCCCGACATATTGTTAAAAAACATCCAATATATTTTCCCCTGCTTCGGGGCGTTGGAATTGCGCAGCGGACCGATTTTCCCCATATTGGGGACCGTCAGTACCTTTCCGCTTTTTTGATCAATAAGCATCGGTTTATTCTTGCCGACAAAAAGCTCCTTAGCCTTGGTCGCGTCCCGTACCCGGTAGCGCAAATCAATCATATAGCCGTTGGCGGTCAGGTGCAGCCTGGTGATTTCAATGCCCCATTTGTCTTTCATCAGGCGTGCCTGATCAACGGTTTTCTCCCGTCCGGCACAGCCAGTCATCACAACAAAGAGTGTCAGCAGCACTAAAACAGCAGACGGATTCTTATTGCTCTGCCTTCCTGCGACTGCCCGGCCAACAGGTATACCCCCTTCAAGATGTCCGTTCACATCTTTCACGGCAGGACAACTCCTCCATGAATGATCGGGGGCACATAGAGTATCCAGGGAAATTTTTTCGCCACGTTAAGAGACACCAGCATCCCCCCGCCCGGTATACCGTTGGTGGTCATGGACAGACGACGATCATAGAGGGCAAAAGAAGCCTGTGCATCCGGACGCCACAGGGCGTCTATGGTTTTGCCTGCCGGCAGTAATACCGAATACTGTTCTCTTGTGAAGGGATAGGGATAGCTGTCCTCGGCAATGATCTTCATGTACGGTCCCTGGATGGTCGGGACATGGGTCATAAGACCGGCATTTAAAAATCGCAGCTGCAGGGTTTTCTGATTTCTCCCACCGGCGATTACCGGCGGTGTGGACCCCGGCAGCGCCGATTGACCGTTAATCAGATAATATTTCGGTTTATAATTTTTGGTATTTGCCGCTTCGGCGGAGCCGTGCAGGGCCGGATCAATCTCACTGAAGAGAAGCACAACATCATTTGCCGCCGCCGAATTCCTGCCTACAGTAAGAGCACCGTACAACCCCATTGGCACCTGCTTGGCCGGATGACTACCGCTCTGGTAGAGATAAGTCCCGGCGCGAAGATTGTTCCAGCTATAGGTGACGACCGTTGTTCCATTATCGGCGGGCACCTCATGGGTAAACGCACGCACCCTTGTTCTGCCTTTGGCATCGACAAAGGTCTGGGGCGTCAGGTTGGTTTCAAGACCGGGGATAATCAACGAGACGGGTTCACTCAGACAGTTGCGAAGCGTTATGGAGAGTGTCCCATTCACCACGCCCTGCTGAGTCGGCCCAGGCAGCCAGGAATTCGGGAGCGCGGTGCAGGAGCCGGGATCTTCGACAAAACCCCACATCCTGATTGCGGCTCCTCCGTCCGGCGGCGTCCATATCCGTTCAACGGCGGCCAGATTAACAGCCAGGGCGGGACCCGCAGTCAATACCAGCAGCAGAACAAGGAGGTATCCAACACGTTTACCGGTTCCGGATATTGATCTGTTCATAAAGCAACCTCCAACTGTTAAGGAATCGGCGCGCCCTGCGACACGATAATGAGCATGGTCATCAGACCGCCGGGAAAAATATCAAAATTCGTCAGTTCCTTTTCCGTATGGGAATGCCACATATAGGCATAGCCGCCATGGGGATTCAAACCGCCCTCCCCGGGCGGCAGGGAACCAAGGGTGCCCATAAAGGAACTGCCGCTGTAAAAACCGCCAAACGCCAGATCAAGATTATCCGGCAGAACCACCGGAATCGGTTTGTAATGATCCGGGCAGTACTCATGGGTGGTGTCATCAAAATCATCACCATTGCCATCCACACAGGTGTGGACAAACTGCGGTCCATCCGCAGGCGTTCCGTAGATATCCCAGTTCAGCCCCTTACCGGTCCACTCGAAGATGGCGTCAACGGTCTCGCCGGGAACCGACTTGATGGTAAAAACCTCATGACTCAGATCAGGGCCTGCTCCGGGACTGCTTGCAAGAAGACGCCCGTCACGGGCTATGATCCTGGCATGACTGCCGTGGTGATGAAAGGGATGCAGGTCCCGGCCGCCACCGAGAACACGCATAAGCACCCGCTCACCTGGATGCATCATCGGCGCAGAATTATACGGCTGATTGGGCAGTACCGGCAGGTTGGGAATATCCAGGGTGTCCGGGGCGTTGCGACCGTTGATAAACCAGACCACGGGAAAGGGATTGGCCAGATATGGGCCCACGGCGGTGGACTGGGGGCCGTCAAGTTCGATCGCCTCGTGGATGCGTGGATCCATTTCGCTGAGGAGGAAAAGGTATTCCCGGTCAAAGGCGGTGTCCGGATGATTATAGGCAAAATTGGCGCCGTTGGACGGCCGAACGATAATTGCGCCCATCAGGCCCATTTCCACCTGCAAAGCCGGATCCGTGCCGCTGTAGTACAGATAGGTGCCGGGATGGGCGGCAATAAAGGTATAAGTCACCGAACCGCCCGGCGCTGCCTCACTGGTCAGTATTCCAGGAACGCCGGGATCGGTTGTCGAGGTCTCCGCCCGCTGGCCGGGAAAGAGCATGGACACATTGGGCGCGGAAGCTGTTCCGGCAACGGTCAGTGCGTTGTTGAGGGTAATGGTAATGGTATCGCCCTCGTTGACGATCAGGGTCGGCCCCGGGTACTGGGCCGGACCGGTGCCGTCGGCATATCCCCAGAGGAGAAGAGATCCGCCGTCCGGAGTAAAAACCCTGCCTGTTTTAACGCTCAGGGTAAAGTTGGTACCGGTAATGCCGTCAATGCCGGCCTGCAGGGGGCTCACCCAAAATAGCAGAGCCAGAACTGCTGACAGCTGCATGGTCAGATTGAATCTCGTTGTCATCGCATACCCTCCCATGCGTTAATTAATTCGTATTTCCGTCATCATGCCGCCGAACTGCTCGGCATCATTACTCAGATAATGCAACTGCGTGGTATACAGAAAATAGGTTTTTCCAGCGTCGCCGGCAGGGATGTCAAGAATGACGTCATAGCTCTCTCCGCCGCCGAGGGTGATGGAATTGGTGTTGTAGTAAAGATCTTTCCCGTCCGGACCCCGCAACTGCCTGGCATCCTTACCGATGACCCGCATGGGAATGCCCAGCGTCGCCAGGGTATTCATTTTGGTGACGTTGAGATTGGAAATACGCAACAGAACGGATTCTCCCGGCGAGGCGGTGATCAAGGTACTCTCTACCTGGGACAACTTGCCGCCGTTCTCGGCCGGCGGCGGCAGCGGATTCGGATTGACGGTGTCCGGATAGCCCCGGCCGTTGAGCATGGAGTAATTATCAAACATGGTGGCAAAGGGCAACGGCTGCACGGCAAGACTGGCATCATGAAAAGCTGAATCAAAGGATCCAATCTGGATCGGATATTCCCTGTCATAACCGGTGGAACCGTCTCCGTCGTTGTAGGCAAACAGAGAAAAATCTTTACCCTTGTAATTAAAAATCGTTCCATTCTGGGCCGCCCTGACATAGAAACTTCCCAGCATCCCCATCTGCATATGCTCGGCAGCCTCCACATGGCAGTGATACATATAGGTGCCCGGATTGTTGAGTTTGAAATAATAGGTCAGACTGGAGCCCATGTTGATACTGATGCTGGAATCGGGAAGACCATCAAAGATGGAGGCCGCCTGTGGGAACCCGTGGAAATGGACAGTATGCGGATCAAACAGGTCCGGCCGCATCGACATACCGATGTTGGTCAGCGTCAGATAAAATTCATCCCCCTCGTCAAGTGCAATGAGTGGGGCAGGAAAAGAGGCAGCCAAGGTGCCGGCATCCAGAATTTCCGCCGTCCCTGTCGGCGTGTTGGCGGGAATACCGGTCAGGTTGGAAAATCCGAACATATACTGTAACTTCCCATCGGCCATGGTAATAAAGCCATCCCCTGCCCCAAGATGCATGCACTTGGCGTGGACAGGCTGAACCTCGGCGCCGGTCCAGGTTGCCGAACCATCGGCATCACCCGGACACTGCACCAGAACACCGGCCTGGACAGCGGAAGACCCAAGAAAGAACAGCGATCCGGTGAGGACGATTTTCATTATGATTCTATGATATCCTGTTGCCATGATGTCCTCCTTTCTCCTGTTGATTGTCATCAATCAACAGATCAAAAATTCCAGTTCCAGCCGGCTGTGCGGTGTCCCTACAACTCATCCGCCCCTATATCCGGCGGATCATTTCTCGGGTCACCGTCAAAATCATCGGTAATTCCGGTAATGGCAGCGCCGCCATTGTTGGATGCCTGCAGGTGAAGATCGCCATACAATGAACCGATATTCGGATCACCGGCGGAACTCCTGATCCTGGTCAACGGGCCAAAACGAAGGCGGATAAAATTACCGCCCTCATCAAAGGCGGGCGGAGCAGCGATGGCCGTGGTATTCTCCGGCAGATTGATCGTCGGCGCCCGGTTACCGTTGACATATTCAAAGACAAATCCCGGATCGGGATCACCGGAAACGATGTCATTGGTAGATGTCAGGCTGCCGGCTGCTGCCGGCAGCACAGAAAAATCATTGTAAACGGGAGCATTACCGCCGGCACAGGCAAGGCCGACGGACCCGTTGATATCCGGGCAGAGACCGCTCAGGACATTTGTCGGATCCGTGGAATCGACCAGAAAATGAAACTGACGGTTATGCCAGATGATATTGTTCTGCAGGGCAAGGTCTGAAAAAGCGGCCTCACCGACCGGCAGGAACCCGGCCAGTTCCGTACTGTGCACCCGTGCAACGATACCGGCGCCGGGCAGTGGGTTGGATTCACTGGGTACACCAGGGGTAAATGCTTCTGATCCGGTGCCGGTAGAGTCATTATTGGCTATGGAGTTGTACAATACCCTGGTTCGCAGGGCGTCCTGTACCGAGATACCACCACCGGCAAGAGCGGCAACATTGTTAAATATCATGTTGTTGACAATATCTACCTTATGCCACGTGGTATCATCAGCAGGTGTTGCAGCCATATCCTGACCGTTGATCCGGCTCAACCGAATACCGGCGCCATCGCCGACACCGGCGGAATTACCCTGGATCAGGTTGCGCAGGATCTGAACGGAGCCGGACCCGGCAGATAAGGCCCGCAGGGGATCAGCCAGGCAGGCCGGATCCGCCAGACCGGTATTGGGGTCAATGGGACAGCCGGGAGCGGGATTACCGGCAATGGATATCCCACCGCCATTGACCGTGACGCCCTGATTGAAGTTTTCATTAAAAACAATGATATTATCTGAAATCTCGCCGTTATTGCTCAGGCCGAGATGGGCCAGACCGGCTCCATCCTGCTGACTGAAATTGCCGCAGATATAATTACCGGTAACCAGGTAATTATCCGAACCGTTACAGAGAGATACACCGCCGCCTGCGCCGCTGAAACCGGCATTACGACTGATATAATTGTTCCTGATATCAACATTGTCGTTATCGGAGTCGGAAAAGACCATCACGCCTCCGACATCATTGGTGAGCGTGGGATGACCAACCCGGACACCACCGCCGAAAAAGCCGTTATTACCGGTTATCCGGTTATTGGAGATATCGAGAAAATCCGCATACCCGTTGACCACTATTCCACCGCCGACATCAGCGCCGGTGATGGTAAAGCCATCAATACGGGCAGCCTGATTGCGTGCATTGCTAAAACTGTAGAGATTAGCAGGGTCGGCCGTTGCCAGAACCAGGACTCCGGCCCCCTCTTCGCTGAAAAACGGACCAGGCTCAACACCACCGACAGCCCCTCCCTGGCCGGGAACCAGGTCATAGAATGCACTGAACTGATTAACCTTTTCCCGCCAGGCAACCACTTTTTCCGCCGGAACTTTGGTGGCGCTGATAATCGTTCCTTCACCGGACCCCTGCAGCTGCACAGGCTTCCACATGATGACCATCTCATGATAGGTCCCCGGTCCGACCAGAATCAGGTCATTGGGTCTGGCGGCATCAATGGCCGCCTGAATGGATTCACCGGCGCTGACCGTTCGCAGGGTAGCCCGAAAGCGAAGCCCGATCTGGACCGTAACAGCGGTGATTGAAGAGATATTGTTATCTCCCCGGGTAACCACCAGTTGGCCGGAAGTCACTCCGGCAGGAACAGTTGCCTGGATGGTCGTGTTATTCCACGAGCTCACCGTCAAGGATGTCCCGCCAAGCGTTACCGTACCCGTGGTAGCGCCGAACCCGTAATCGCGGATGATTGTTTTCGGCTCCGTACCACCGGAACCATCGTATATGGGGTTGGGCACATTGACATCTCCCATTGAGGTCAGGGTCAGGGTACCGCTGTCGGCTGCCAGGTAGGGCCCGGGAGCGTCACTGGACGTCACCACACTGATTCTTGGCGTATGCTCGGGGAACTCGCAGTCAAGCGGGAACTGATCCGGCCCGGTAAAGGCGGCGACCGGGACCACCGGGGTATCCAGGTAGGTTGTTGTTCCCGGCATATACTGCAGAGTGTAGCAGAAGGTTGAATATTGAGGATTATAAAATCCGCCAAGGGTATCGGCTTCCGGATCATTCATGCAGGTGGTAAGCATATTGGGCGACATGCCGCTTGGTTTGGGGAGATTCGCCGTATATGTAGAAGGCACCAGGGCATTATAGACCCCATACTCGCCGGAATAGGTTGAGCTGATCATACGGCCGGTCCAGTCCCGGATGGAAATAGGCAGCCAGGGCGGGGCAAATTTTTCGCCAAACTGGGGAGAGGTTGGATCAAACTCATTGGCGGTATCATCAAGAATAAAACCGATAATATGTCCGGCCACAGGGGCATCCGTATGGAGCATAAAATCAGCGGCCGCATTGGCTCCACCGACAAGTGATACCAATCTGCGCTCACAGCCCGGCAGGCTCTGCCCGGCAAAGGCGGCCGGAACTCCCGGAAAAAGGTTGAGTTCTGCAGGGACGGTATAGGTATCACCTACACATTCCGGCGGCAGCAGTTGCGGACCCGGAACATAGTTGTCGCCGAAATCGACATTTTTATCCTGCGACCGGATAACCTGGTAACCAGGCGGCGGGACAACTTCAACAATATAGCGTCCCGGTGGGATGGGACTGATCAGCGCCGAGGTCTGCGGGTCGATGATGGAATCAAAGGCATAACCGCCGTCAAAGACACCCGGACGCACCTGGTTCCAGTTACGCATACCATCAAAACAGTCGGTGGGCACACCGCGTAAAACAAAGGGATCGTCGGTACCGCTGCCCGCATTGGCTCCATACTGGCAATTCTGCGGCGGATCATTGTCCCAGCTGTCGGTCAAGGTGGAGTTTAAAAGCGCGCCCTTATAGCCGGGTTGGCTCTGATCATAGGCATAGAGGTTCACCTGTACCGAGGGAATACCGGGTTCCCAGGGTTCGGCGGCGGCCAGTTCCGGATCATCCTCGGCCCTGGTCACGGCATAGTACACGATTCCGGAAATACCGCCGTTTTCATCGGGGCCATAGGGTTTCTTGCCCCATTCAAAGACATGGGTCTGGCCGAGAAAGGCCTGAAAACCCTCGGTCAGCACCGGACCAAGTTCCGTGCGATACTTAGTGGTTACTACGGCGCTGTCCGGATCAGGGGGTACGCCCTGAGGCTGGGGATTGAGTACCCCTTCCCAGGACCAGGGATCCGCACTGTCAATAGGACCGCCATCATCTATGGTGACGGTCAGACCGGTTGCCTTGAAACGGGCAAAGTCAACCTCGGCAACCAGCCAGGAAAAAAACGGGAAGACCTGATCAAAGGGTACAAATCCTTCACTGTCAGTCGGAAAGGATTGATAAATCGAGCCGTCACGCCAGCGCAGATTAACTGCCTGCTCAAGAATACCCTCTTCACCGGTATCCCGGAACCCATTTTCGTTGACATCGTTATAGACATGATTTTCCACCCTGGCAAACCACTGGAAGACCGGAACCTCGCCCAGGTCGACGGCAGTGCCGCCGGTAACGGTCACACCATGGGTGGCAAAGATAATATCGAGAGAATCATCCCAGATCACCAGCTGATAACTGCCGTCAGGAACGTTGGGAATAGTAAAAGTACCGTCACTGTTTGCCCGGGCAGCGTAAATGCCCCGACCAACGCCTGCCCCACCCTGATTCAGGCCAACCCAGGGTGTGGTATGGGCAAAGGGGGCGCCATTGAAAAACGCAGTAGCAGGCGGCCTGGAAAGGTGCAGGTTGACAACCTGACCACTGATGGCAGCGCCTCCGGTGAGGACAGTGGTATCAATAAAGGGCTTATTCGGGCCGGCGGGAACAAAACCGATGGAGACATGGGAACCCGGCGCGCCGAATTCCTGAAAAAACGGCGGCTCATTTGCCTTGACCCAGGCATCGATCACTTTGGTTCCCTCGATGGTTGAGGTCTGCACCCAGTTGGTGCCGACAAAGTTACCGGAACCGGGTGGATCTTCTACAGCATTAGGTGCAATCGCAATAACACCATACTTGCCCGGTGCCAGATTTTTAATGGTCAACCGTCCGTCCGGTCCGGTGATTAACGGCTCAACAACAGGGTTACCGCCTGCATCAACGGCAACTATCGGCGCACCGTCAGCGTCCAGGCAACCAGAAGTGCCGGAGCCCGGATTCTGTCCGAACTCATCGCAGGTCTTGAGATAGCGTGTTCCCAGGGGATTCCCAAAGGCATCTGCCATCTGCTCTCCGGCGGAAATACCATAGCGACCGCCGGCATCTTCCAGCTTGATTCTGAACCCTGCAAGACCAGGCTCACCGGTATCAAAGGCATTATTGATGGGACTTATATCCTGAAAGACAAAAACCGTGATCTGGGCGGTGGGCAGAGGTAACTGGTTGAGATATACCGTTACCCTTCCATCACCAACAAGAGGTGCGCCACCGACGCTGTAGGTACCTGCTGTTTTGGGAATAACCGAAACATAATATCTCTTTGCGGCGTCAAGGGCAGGAAGCGGCGTAGTGTTGTCACCCTGGGCCACAACCGGCATGTAACTGCGATGGAACTGCACTGCAAGGGGGGTGGCAACCTGGACACCGGGCACGACATTGTAAGTCAGATCTTCTTCAATAACCCAGCGGTATTCGGCAAGCCGACTGATGGTTCCGCTTTTCTGGACGCCGAGGACCCGAAGACTTGCGGCCGACACTGTTTCGGCAAACAGGAGCGAAACAGTAAATATACATAAAATAGATATCAGGTGAAAAAAGCACAAAGGACGTGCTTGCTTGTTTGTTGTCCAGGTGAGGTGTCCGTCCATCGTGTTCCCTCCGTTTGCGTCGTTGGGGCTGTAGTTAACGAACCGTCAAGTTTACGACGATAACTAAAAAAAATACTATTGAGCGCTGTGAACCAGGAGTACCGGGAGATTACCACTACGGTCTATTCCGTGCGCATAACCGTCATTTAAATATATATGCCAGGCAAAACCGGGATAACGCGGAACAACGGATGCCGTCCAGACGGCGTTACCGGTTCCCCGCGGAAGAAAGTCTCGAGAGAAATCCGGGGCGACCTTATTTAGAGAAACAATACCGCCGAGCTCTTCAACCGTCGGCATGCGCCAGTCACGATAACCGCAATAACCGACGGTATTAACCCGTTGGACAAATGCCTGTGTATTGCAATAGGTGGAAGGATCTCCGGCGACATATCCCTCACAGGTCGAGCCGCTGCTGTCGACAAAACCTGCGGCTCCGCCGTTTGAAGTCGAATCGGTGTTATACCAGACAAAAGAGTCCCGCTGGTCATGCAACCCGCCATCACTTGTCTTCTTTTCCCAGATCAATCCGGTGATATTATCCTTGAGACAGGCCCACTGGCGGGAATCCGCACTCAGCTCAGCCCCCGATGAACTGACCTTGGTCAGATTAAACAGGAGGCCGTCGGCCGTTCGGACCAGGATCTGCCGCCCTCCCGGACCGCCAATCGTAATCTGAATGCCATTGACCGTTCCGCCCAGACCCTGGGTGCCGGAAGTAGTTCCCTGGCTCCCGGAGCCTGAACCGCTGCCGGAGGGAGAAACTGAATCCGCGGGAAGAACCGCAGGATTGAAGAGGAGAAGCTCGTTAATAATGTTTAGTACAGTTCGTTGTTGCTGCTCCGTTGTCTCTGCCCCGTTCCCCGATACAGGATGAATCCAGGGTACGACACTCACCATCAGAAGGAAAAAAAACAGATAACTCCTTTTCATAGTATATTCCCCCTACGTCATTCAGGTTATAGCTGCGCCGGAAAAGGTAACGAACAGGCGTGGAAAAACCTCTTGGCGTCAAACTGTCTCGGCAAAGATTTATTCCCTCTGTGCTACTTTGTTACACTAATACTTTTTTGTTATTTTGGAAGGTTTTTTTTATTTTTTTTCTTATTTAATATTTTCTTTATTCGTATAGCGCTTTGGCAGTTATAAGCATAACTCACCTGATTTCATATAAATTCCATATAAAAAAAATATAAGCGGTAGTGATTGTCACGAAATATTGACTTTCGGTTGGTACCACATAGTATCAATAGTTATTCCTGATTTAAAAGCGATAAAATTTTAATTTTCAGTTTTTATAAAAGGGGACAAACACAAAAAAATACTTATCGTAAATACAAGCAGTACGCTTTCTGTCGATTTCATTATCAAATGGTTCCGGGAAGATTTGTTGACGAGGTCACAGCATTTTTCTGCTACAGGGAAAATTAGAAATGGGAGAAAATGGACGGCCTGGATGACGACTCAACTCATAATAGCGAATATGATCGAGGGATTATATATTTGCCCGGAAAGCAATACCGGGCATCTTTTAAAGTATATTTCTCATAGGTCGAAATTCGTCATCTTAAAGGAAATCGGGTGAGCTTCGATTGATTAAATAAACGCTACAGGGAGGCCGGTATGACGGAAACAATCAATGTGAAAAATATCGGGTTAAGAGGGGTTATTGTCGCGGATACCAAGGTGAGTTTTATTGATGGTGATAAGGGAATACTTGTGTATCGCGGTTATCGTATCGAAGATCTGGCGGAAAAGACCACCTATCCTGAAACAGCCTATCTTCTGTTGTATGGAGTCCTGCCGACGGTTGAGCAACTCACTGATTTCGAAGGCCGGCTGCGGGAGGCACGATCAACCATACCCTCCTATGTATATGATTCGTTTAAGCAGTTTCCTGTCGAGGCGAATCCAATGGACGTTCTGCAGGCCGGGATACCGCTGTTGGCAATGGGTGATTCCGAGCTTGCCGATGAGAGCAGGGAGGCCAATGTTAGAAAGGCGATACGGCTCATTGCCCGGCTTCCGGTACTGGTAGCCGCCTGGCACCGTATCCGGCAGGAACTTGAGCCTCTGCCCGCCGATGATTCACTTTCCCATGCCGCTAATTTTCTCTGGCAGTTGCACGGAGAAAAACCCTCTGCAAAGATGGCCCATGTGTTGGATACCTGCCTGGTTCTCCATGCCGATCATACCTTTAACGCCTCAACATTTTCCTGTCGTCAAGTCGTTTCGACCAGGGCGCATATCTATGCCGGCGTTGCAGCAGGTATTGGAGCCCTTTCCGGGAGTCTGCACGGCGGAGCCAATGCCCAGGTTATGAAGATGCTGCACTCTCTGCAGGGAGAAAAGGACATCACCGGCTGGGTAAAGAGGCAGCTTGAAACCGGTAAGCGGATTATGGGCATGGGGCATGCCGTCTATAAAACCATGGACCCGCGAGCGAGATTTTTAAAAAAAATGGCTGTGCAGCTGAGCAGGGAAGTCGGTCAGGAAAAACTTGTCGACCTGTCCCTGCAGATTGAGCAGGCGGCTTTAGCTGAGTTTGAACAACGCGGCAAGACGAAGATCAAACCAAATGTAGATTTTTACAGCGCCTCCGTGTACCATCTGTTGGGAATTCCGTCGGACTTGATGACACCAATTTTTGGTGTTTCACGGGTGGCAGGGTGGAGCGCTCATATCATTGAGGAAAAGACCGGTGAAGCCCAGGTAAAACCAGCTCTTTATCGTCCCAAAGCCGAATATACAGGGCAATACTGTGGTCCGATGGGATGTACGTTTGAACCCCTTGGCCGGCGGCGTTAATGGAGGTATTATGAAAATTGTCATTTTAACAGCTCTTCTCATTGGCCTAACCGCTTCTTTCTGTCCGGCTAAAAACTATCATTATTCATCTTCGCATTCCTTTGACATGCACGGCTGTATACGAACTAATAGTTCATCGGGAATAGTGTTTTGGGATCGATTTAGGGCCCGTACGAGTTCATCAGTGCTCCAGATTTGTTCAAGCAGGCCAACGAATCTATAGCCCGTCTATGTGAGGCGGCCTGATCGGACGAATATGGGGTGCTGATGAATTCGTACTATACGTCACCTGAGGGCAATAGCCAAGGCAGTAAAAGATGCAGGTGGTGAAGTCAAGGAAAATGACGGCGGTGATCGGTCGTACCGGATGACCTTAAATGGAAAAACAACAATTTACACCTGTACCAGGTATGAGTTGCTTGAAACGGAACTGTACTCCGATTGAGTATCAGAAGATGTCTGGTTTTCTTGTCGGCAAGGAAGACAATTAATGGTTGTGTGGATAATTTTGGGTGTTTTCCTGTTGGTGGGCCTGTCCTTGTTATTCTATTTTCCCCAGCGGCATTACGTTTTTTCCCCGACGTATTATCCGAATCGTTCCTGGTTTTTGGAACATGCCGACCGGTATCGTCTGCATCAGTTGCAGGTTGCGCCCGGCGTAGTAATCGAGGGAATAACCTATGAGCCGGATCAGCCGGTCCTGACCATACTGTATTTCGGCGGCAAGGAGCAGGACAGTGTCGGTTTGGTGCAAAAATTATCGGGTGAATATCCGCAGGTGCGGTGGGTTACCTTTAATTACCGTGGATACGGGAAAAGTCGGGGCCGTCCAACCGAAAAAAATATTCTTGCCGATAGCCTGATAGCCTATGACTGGACGGTACGGAACTATAAAAATGTCGGCCTGGCGGGATACAGCCTTGGCTCGTCCGTTGCCTCGTACGTCGCTTCCCGGCGGGAGCCGGAATGGGTAGTGCTGGTGGCGCCTTTTGACTCGGTGCGTGCGCTCGTTCGGGAAAAGGCGTTTTTTGTTCCTGAGCTCTTTATCCGGTATAAATTCGACACGGCGGATTTTGTAGAAAAAATAACCGCGCCTGTTTTTGTCTATAATTCCTCTGATGATGAAATCGTTGCTCCCCTGCATGTGGCAAGGCTGCGCCGCCACATTCCTTGCCTGGTCGCTATGAAGGAGTTTTCCGGGTACGGCCATGATACCCTGCTCTTTTCCGCCTCTCTGAAGAAAGAGCTTGAGAAAATAGTTCAGGGAAAACCACAATGTGATATAAATAGTGAGGGCCTTTCCTGACTTTGCCGGGAGAATGATTATACTTTTATGTAGAACAGGTAATACTTATCAATAGCAATAGAGTTTTTATGGAAAAATAATATTCGACAAAAAACAGCAAAACGGACAATCCTTGTTGCCTTCCACTTTTTCATGCTTTTCCACATGGGAAAAATTTTCCATATTGGAGAAAGGAGCGTGCTATGAAAAAAAAGAAAAAAAGTTTTGCTGATCTTTACAGGGAAATAGAAGCATTGCCGGAGAACCACAACTTTTTGCATCATAAAGAGTCCGGCCGGTGGAAGACCTTTTCCAAAACACAATTTATAGAAAATGTTCGTGCCCTTACCCTTGCCTTTTCCGCAGAAGGCTGGCACGGCAGGCAGATTGCCATAGCAATAGCACCCTCATCGTACTGGCTGATGATTGATTACGCCCTGATACTCAGCGGCGCCGTCAGTGTCCCCCTTTTTACCAATATTTCTACCAAGAATCTGCGATTTCAAATTGCCGATGCGGATATTCATACGGTCTTCATCCGGACCCGGGAGCAGGAACGGATCATTCTGGAGGCCGATAGCACCATCACCTGTATTGATATTGATTCCACCGATCCCGGCCGCAGATCACTTGCCGACTTTATTACCCGGGGCCGGAAAATTGATGCCGATGATCCGGGCAGGTTTACTGGATTATTAGCCAAAATATCCCCGGATGACCTGATCACCATCGTCTATACTTCCGGCACTTCGGGCCTGCCCAAAGGCGTGGAATTGACCCATGCCAATCTTACCTCCCAGATCATTGACACCGGGCTGAAGTATACCTTTGATCCGGAAGCGGATTCCGCCTTGAGTCTTCTGCCCCTGGCCCATATCTTTGAGCGGATGGTGATGCATTTTTATCTCAGTACCGGCATGAGCATCTACTTTGCCGATGATGTGCGCAATGTGGGTGATCTGTTGCGGTCGGTCCATCCGACGATCATGACCGTTGTGCCCAGGCTTCTGGAAAAGGTTTGTTTCAAGATGCGCGTAAAGGCGATGGCCGCAAGTCTTCTGAAAAGATTGATCGCTCTGATCGCCTTTCACCGGGCTCAAAGTAAAGATCCGTTATGCAGGAAGATATGGCTGGATCGGCTGCTCGATACCCTGGTTTATGCTAAGTTCCGGGATGCGCTGGGCGGGAAAATCCGTATGTTGATTTCCGGGGGCGCTCCCCTTGCCGACGACCTGTATCGCTTTTTTCTGAACATCGGTATTCCTCTGTATCAGGGTTATGGCCTCACCGAGGCAAGCCCTGTCATCTGCGCCAATGCCCCTGGTGAAAACAGGGTCGGTACCTGCGGTAGACATTTCACTCACACGGAGGTGAGGATAAATACGACAGGAGAGCTTATGGCGCGCGGACCCGGCATCATGAAGGGATATCATAACAATCCGCAGGCGACCCGGGACACGGTTGATGAAAAAGGCTGGCTCAATACCGGTGACCTGGCAACCATTGATGACGATGGCTATGTAACCATTACCGGAAGAAGCAAGGAGCTTGCCAAAACATCCACGGGAAAATACATCGCAACCCCTTTTATAGAGCAGTTGCTTCTCGCAAGCGGCTGGTTTGATCATGTGCTTGTTGTGGGCAATAACAGGCCGTTTGTGACGGCATTACTTATGGTGGATCCCGTTTCGGTCAATGGTTATGCCGAACGGCATGGTTTGAGAAATGCGGCCGAGGTTGTGGAAACGAGAAGGTTCCAGAAGAAGATTTTCAGATTGATAAAAAAAATAAATAAAAAATTAAACCATTGGGAGAAAATCAGAAATTTTTACCTCATTTCAGAGACTCTTACTATAGAGGGCGGCGATTTGACGCCGTCCATGAAGCTGGCCCGAAACCATGTTGAGACCCGATTTAATGAGGTGATCGAGAATATGTATACAGGCCACATCTAAGGGCCGAGCCGGACCCGGGAAACATGACAGGCCGCTTTGCATAAGGAGACCAACGAATGGAACGTATCGCAATCATATCAGGGCTCAGAACCCCCATGGCAAAGGCGGGCGGCAAGTTTAAGGCCCTTCAGGCCGACGCGCTCGGCAGTAGAATCGTCAGAGAGGCGATGCTGCGCTCTCCCGTTGGTTTTGATGAAATAGACGAAGTCATCATCGGCAATGTCGCCCAACCTATCCATGCGGCAAATATTGCCCGGGTGATTGCCCTGCGGGCCGGTTTTCCCGAGTCTACCCCTGCGGTAACCGTTCACAGGAACTGCGCCTCGGGAATGGAGTCCATCACCACCGCTGCGGCCAGGATCCACGCAGGTGAAGGCAAGGTCTACCTGTGCGGCGGAGTCGAGTCCATGAGCAATATTCCGCTGGTGTATTCCAGAAAAATGACACGACTCTTTGAGCGCCTTTCCAGGTCAAAGACCGCTCTTGACCGTGTACGAGCGCTCTTTGGTTTTCGTCCCGCCTTTTTGAAACCGATCGTCGGCCTGATGTCGGGTTTGACTGATCCGGTAAGTGGTCTGCTGATGGGATCGACGGCGGAGGTATTGGCCAGGGATTTCGGCATCAGCCGTAAGCAGCAGGATAGCTTTTCTCTAAAAAGTCATCAGAAGGCGCTCAAGGCAAGGGAGAGCGGCAGGTTTGCCCGGGAGAGTATGGCGGTTGTCTATGATGATTTTACCGGTGCCATGCTTGAGGTGGATGACGGCATTCGAGCTGGACAGACACTGGCAAAGCTGGCCCGGCTGAAACCTTTTTTTGACAAGAAAAACGGTACGGTAACCGCCGGGAATTCATCCCAGATAACCGATGCCGGAGCAGCCGTGGTTGTTATGGGCGAGGGAGAGGCAAAAGCCAGGGGCCTTGAACCGCTCGGGTATTTGCACGCCTATGAATATTCAGGACTTGATCCAAAGCGTATGGGACTGGGGCCGGTGTTTGCCACCTATAAACTTTTTGGCCGCACCGGGTTAACGATGGCTGATATTGATCTTGTGGAGATCAATGAGGCCTTTGCCGCCCAGGTAATCGCCTGCCTGAGGGCGTTTTCCTCCACCATGTTTGCCCGAACCAATCTGGGCGGGACCAATGCCGTCGGCGCCATTGATCCGAAAATTCTCAACGTCAACGGCGGCGCCATAGCGCTGGGGCATCCGGTGGGCATGACCGGTACCCGGCTCGTTCTCACCCTTTTGCATGAACTGCGCAACCGTAATCTGCAAACGGGTCTGGCAACGCTCTGTATCGGCGGCGGCCAGGGAGCAGCGCTTCTTCTGGAGGTGGAATAATGACAACAGAATCGAAGGGAACAAAAAAATATTTTGAGCTGACAACGGACAGGCGCGGCATAGCCACTCTGATCTTTAACACTCCTGAAAGCAGGGCCAATATCTTTTCCCGGGGGGCGTTGTTGGAATTTGCAGACCGACTTGATGAGCTGGCCGAAGACAAGAGCATAAAAGCGCTTTTTATTGAGAGCGGCAAGGAGGATATTTTTATTGCCGGGGCTGATATTCATGAGATAAAGGCAGCCGATGATAAAGAGACCATCTTCGCCTTTGTGCGGCAGGGTCAGGATATTTTCACAAAGCTTGCGTCCCTTCCCCTCCCGACCATTGCCATGATTGACGGGGCCTGTCTCGGCGGCGGCCTGGAGATGAGCCTTGCCTGCAGTTTTCGGGTGGCGACCAGTCATCCCCATACCAGGATCGGCCTGCCCGAGGTAAATCTCGGCATCTTGCCGGGATTCGGCGGTACACAGCGACTTACGCCGCTGGTCGGCTATGCCAAGGCCATGGAACTGATCATCGGCGGCAAACGGCTTAAAGGGGAAAAGGCGCTCAAACTCGGCGTGGTTGACGCCTGTGTGCCGAGCGGATACCTCGGCTTTAAGAAAGAAGAGTTTATCGAAGAAATCCTTACCGGCAATCTTGGGAAGAAGCTTTGCTGCGCTCGTAAGGGCATTGCCTGGTATGAGAAGCTTGCCCCGGTGCGGACATTTATCGGCAGGGTGGCTGAAAAAAAAGTACGGGCAAAAACACATGGGCATTATCCCGCCCCTTTGGCCGTGATCAAGGTGATGGAGGAGAGTTTCGGCAAGCCGCTCAAAGACGGACTTGCCATTGAGCGGCAGGCCGTCACCGGGCTCGCCCTTACCCCGATTTCAAAAAATCTGATTGAGCTTTTCCTCATTTCCGAGCAGCTGAAAAAAGAAACTTTCAGTACGGCGCAGGCGGAAGAGATCCAACACAGCGCCATCGTCGGGACCGGGGCCATGGGCAGCGGTATCGCCTGGGCGCTCAATAACCAGGATATCGATGTCCGCTTAAAAGATATCAATAACGACAGTATTGGGCGGGCAATTGCCAATATTCGAAAAATTTACGAGGGAATCAGGAAGCGCAGGCGTCTGGACGAGCGCGAAATAGCGTTGAAGATGGATAAAATAACTTTCAGCACCGAGTACGAAGGTTTTGACGACACTGATTTTCTATTGGAGGCCGTTGTTGAAGACCTCAAAGTGAAACAACAGGTCTATAAAGAGTTTGAAGCCATTCTGCAACCTTCGGCCATTATCGCCTCCAACACCTCCTCTCTTTCCATCAGTAATCTGGCGGCACAACTCGACCACCCCAATCGGTTCGTCGGTATGCATTTTTTCAATCCTGTTCACCGTATGCCCCTGGTCGAGATCATTGCCGGAGAAAAAACCGATGATCAAACCGTTGCCACGGTGGTCAAGCTGGCCAAGCGAATGGGCAAGACTCCGATCAAGGTCAAGGAATCAGAGGGATTCCTGGTCAACCGAATCCTGATGCCCTATCTCAGTGAGGCGGTAACCATGTTTGAGGAAGGGGAGGACATACAGAAAATAGACGCAGCTCTGCTCTCATTCGGCATGCCCATGGGACCCTTTGCCCTGATTGATACCGTCGGGGTGGATATCGGCGAAAAAGTTTCTGCAATTTTGCACCGGGCCTATGGCGAGCGGATGGTTGTCAGTGAAATCATGACCCGGATGGTGGAAAAAGGCTGGCTGGGCAAAAAGAGCGGCGTTGGATTTTACGACCATACGAAGAAGCATCCTGAAATCAACAGAGGTATTGCAGGACTGCAAAAGGGAAAGGCAAAGCTTGATGAACAAACTATCCTTGATCGGACGCTGTTAACCATGATTAATGAGGCGGCGCGATGCCTGGAAGAGGGCGTGGTGGATAATGCCGGATATCTTGACATGGCAATGGTGATGGGCACAGGATTTCCGGCGTTTCGGGGCGGTTTGATGCGGTATGCCGATGACCTGGGCATTGATGCCGTTGTCGGCAGGCTTGGTCTGCTGAAGACCACCTGCGGCAGCCGGTTTGCGCCCTGTGATCTTTTGCTCTCCATGGACAGGAGCCATGCAACCTTTTACGGAGGCGCCTTATGAGTATTGTTCAAAAAATACGGATGCAACTGCTGACAAAGCCGTTGTTTTCTCTACTCACAGCAAAAGGTCTTCTGCCCTCGATTTCAGAGACGGAAAAAACAGCCCTGCGTGCCGGGGGTGTCTGGATGGAGGGGGATCTCTTCAGCGGTCATCCGGATTTTGAAAAGATCATGGCCAATCCTTATCCACGTCTTCGTGAAGAGGAACAGAGCTTTCTTGACAACGAAGTTGAAGAACTGTGCGCCATGACCGATGACTGGGAGGTTTTTCGGCAGCGAGATCTTCCGCAGCAGGCATGGGAATATATCAAGGAAAAACGTTTTTTCGGGATGATAATTCCCAAAGAGTACGGCGGACTGGGGTTCAGCGCCTATGGCCACAGTTGTGTGATCGAAAAACTGGCCACCTGTTCCCAGGTGCTTGCCATCACGGTGATGGTGCCCAATTCATTGGGCCCGGCCGAACTGCTGCTCCACTATGGCCTTGAAAGCCAGAAGGACTATTACCTGCCGCGTCTGGCCGATGGGCGCGAGATTCCCTGCTTTGCCCTTACCGAGCCACAGGCGGGCAGTGATGCGACTTCTATCCAGTCCCATGGAACCGTTTTTCGAGACAGTGACGGAGAGTTGAAAATACGGCTGCAGTTTGAAAAACGCTATATCACCCTCGGGGCGATTGCCACCGTCATAGGACTTGCCTTTGTCCTGCGGGATCCGGACAATCTGATGGGCCGGGGTGAGGACCTCGGTATCACCTGCGCCCTGGTTGATGCGGCAAAAGAGGGCGTGGACCAGAGCAGGCGTCATGACCCGCTGAATGTTCCCTTTGTCAATGCGCCCCTGGTGGGCAAAGACGTGGTGATCGGTATTGATGATATCATCGGTGGTGAAAAGGGCCTTGGTAACGGCTGGACGATGCTGATGGAGTCTCTGGCCGTGGGACGCGGTATTTCTCTGCCGTCCACTTCCACCGGCGGCGGCAAGCTGGCGCTTTTTGTCGCCTCCGCCTACAGTTCGGTTCGCCGGCAGTTCGGCATTGCCATTGGTAAATTCGAGGGCATTGCCGAGGTTCTCGGCCGGATGGGAGCGGATCTCTATCTGCTCGATGCCGCCAGAACCTTTACCATCGGCGCCATTGATAATGGAGAAAAACCGGCGGTCGCCAATGCGATTATGAAGTATCAGAGCACCGAAAAATTCCGGAAGATGATTTCGGATGCCATGGATATCCAGGGCGGGGCCGCAATCAGCAGGGGGCCGAACAATCTGCTCGCCCATGCCTATTTCGGTGCTCCTGTCGCCATAACCGTCGAAGGGGCAAACATCATGACCCGCACACTGATCCAGTTCGGCCAGGGAGTCATCCGCTGCCATCCATATGCCTACGGCGAGATAGAAGCGCTTGAAAAAGGTGATATCTCAAGCTTTGACGCCTTGTTCTTTTCCCATGTCAAACACGTTCTGGTCAACGGATTCAGATCCGTGCTGCTGGGGTTTACCAGAGGACATCTGCACAGATCACAACATGGCGGTGTTACCCGTCGTTATGAACAGAAACTCTCCTGGGCATCGGCCCGGTTTGCCTTTTTAAGCGATGTGGCCCTTGGTGTTATGGGAGCAGGCTTAAAGAGAAAAGAGTCGCTTTCCGGCCGCTTTGCCGATGTCCTTGCCCGGATGTATCTGCTGACTGCCGCCCTGAAGCGGTTTCGGCAGGAGGGCGAAAAAAAAGAAGACGAAGTCTTTCTCAAGGTAGCCATGGTCAACGGCTTTAATGAAATCGATAGATCTTTTGCCGGTATCTATCAGAATCTGGGCCGGGGGCTTGTCGGCCTGTTGTTTAAGAGTATCGGCTTTTATGCCTCCATTAACCGTTTTGGTTCGGTCATGCAGGATAAGGATGTACATAAGATCGCCACCCTGTTAACCTTTGATGAATCGGTGCGTGATCGTCTCTGCAACAACATCTACCGCAGCGGCAGGGTAGGGGAACTGATTGCGGCCGCCCGGGCCATGCAGGCGGCTAATGAGGCCTTTTCGCATCGTAAAACTTCCGGGGAGCAATCCCTTGATGAAAATGAGAGGGTTTTGATAGCCAAGGCGGAAAAACTGCAGCGCAGCATAATCGGGGTTGATTCATTCAGCCATGAGGAGTATTTTCGATGCTCAAGGTAATGCTTTGGATTTCCACCATTTTTCTCTTTATCGTCAAAAAACTCAGTGGCGCCAATGTCACCATCAGCGGCGAAGAACCTCCTGCGGCGCCGGTTCTCTTTTTAGCCAACCATTTCACCCGTTTTGAAACCTTTGCCGTTCCCTATCTTCTGTTCAGCAAATATAAGAGGATAGCCAGGTCGCTTGCGGATGATACTGTTTTTGTGGGCTGGCTGGGCGGGTATCTCAACCTTGTCGGTTCCATATCCACCAAAAACAAAGCAAGAGACTGCATCATCGTTGATGATTTTCTCTCCGGTCATGCCGACTGGATCATCTACCCCGAAGGGCATATGGTCAAGAACAAACGAATCACCTTTGACAACGGCGCTTTCTGCATTCATACGGCGATGCGTGAAGGACCTGTGCATACCGGCGCCGCCATGCTTGCTCTCAAGTCGGAGATCATGCGAAAAAAAGTCAGAGAGACCAATGATGCTGAGCAGATACAACGGTTCTGCTCCAGGCATGCCGTGGACAGGAAAAAGATCAATGAAAATCTCACCCTCCATATCGTGCCGCTTTCCATCACCTATTATCCTGTTCGTCCCGGGAAAAACAGGTTGCTCCTCCGGCTTGACAAGTGGTTCAACCTGCGTGGTACCAGACTGTTTGAGGAACTGGAAGTTGAAATTAATCTTCTCATGCATGCAAATATGCATCTTCATTTCGGCAAGGCCATTGCAGCAGAACACTATCTCGATCAATACATGGAGAAACACGGAGGAAGCCTTGACGACGAAGACTTTATAGATGGACTGTTTGAGCATCAACGAAGAGAGGTGATCAATGATGCCATGGCCAGGGTGTATGGCAATATGCAGATCAATTTTGACCATATTTTTATCCTCAGTCTGGTGACCATGCCGACCCTGAAGGTATGCCCGAGTTATCTTAAAACGCTCATCTATAAAAATGCCAGAGAGCTGGCGAAGATTGAGGGTCTCAACCTGCACCCGGAGTTGAAAAATGAGTTGTTTAAACTCATTCTTGATCAGAACTATGCCCCTTTTGTTTCGGCAATCAGGCTGGCGGAACACCAGAAGATTCTCTACCGGGACAGCGAGGGAGACTATCTCTTTGATCGGCATCTCCTTGAGCAGGAATATGACTTTAATAAAATACGAGTGAAAAATACCCTGCAGGTGATTCTGAACGAGATCAAGTGGCAACGGAAAATAGTCAAACTGGCCGAGCATAATGCCACCTATACTGAAGCGGAACTCCGTGCCGATAATTTCACCCATCTGCAGAACATTGATTGGGATCTCTATGAACGGGAATACCTGAGCTATCATGATGACGGCGCACCCACTCAAGAGGATGTCGGCGCCCCGAGGGTGTGGTATGATCCGGAAAATACGACAGGTCTGGTTTTTTCCCATGGGTATATGGCCGCGCCGGCGGAAGGGAAAAAGCTTGCGCAGTATCTCTTTGCGCGAGGTATCAATGTCTACCTGCCCAGGTTGCGAGGACACGGCACCGACCCGGAAGCACTGAAACACGTCAGCGCCGACGACTGGGTGCTGGATTTTGAGCGCGCCTTTACCGCCATGCGGCAGGTCTGTGACAGGGTATTTATCGGCGGCTTTTCCACCGGCGGTTTACTGGCCCTGCTGCATGCGGCGCAGTATGATACGGATGGTGTGATTGCCGTAAATTCGGCATTAAAGCTCAATAATCTGCAGGTAAGTTATATTGTGCCGACATTGCAGGCCTTTAACGAAATGATAGCGCACCTGCATGCCAAAGGCATCAAGGAATGGGTTGAAAACAAGAGCGAAAATCCGGATATCAATTACGGCAGACACCCGCTTGCCTCCATCGCCCAGATGGAAAAGGTGATGAAACGGGTTGATAAATCACTTGAAAATATTACGGAACCCATACTGGTCCTGCAGGGGGATAATGATCCGGTCGTCAATCCCAAAAGTGCCCAGCTTATCTACAGGCAGGTGCATTCTTCAATGAAAAAACTGATAATGCTGCCACGAAAGAATCATATCATCGTCACCGGTGCGGGCGAGGAAGAGGTTTTTGAAATCGTCCACCGTTTTATAGGTGATGTCCTTAATACACAATGAGAAACCACAGGAATACCGCTATGACTCATTCCGCCTCAGCAGAAATAGATGTCCGCAGGCAGCTTCAGATCAACGGCACGACCTATACCCTGTATGCACTGACCGCTCTTAAGGAGTACGGGTATAAAAATATCGATCATCTTCCCTTTTCCATCCGCATTCTGCTGGAAAATCTGCTCCGCTATGGAGGGACGGATATGGTGAGCCGGGAGGATATTGACAAATTGGCGTCCTGGCATCCTGAGATGAACAACCCCGGCTCTATTCCTTTTATGCCGGCTCGTGTTGTTTTGCAGGATTTCACCGGGGTGCCGGCACTTGTTGATCTGGCGGCTCTTCGGGCAGCGGTTGCCCGTCACGGGGGAGATCCGGACACGATGAACCCCTTTGTCCCGGCTGATCTTGTTATTGACCATTCCGTTCAGGTGGACTTTTTTGGCGATAAAGACGCCCTGGCTCGTAATGTAGAGCGTGAAATGGAGCGTAACCGGGAGCGGTACGCCATGCTGCGCTGGGGACGGAAGGCCTTTGCTCATTTCCGGGTGGTACCGCCGGGTACGGGTATCGTTCATCAGGTCAACCTGGAGTACCTGGCCTCTGTTGTGCAGAAGACGGATAAGGATGGTGAACTTTTTCTCTACCCGGACACGGTCCTCGGCACCGACTCGCATACAACCATGATTAACGGCCTGGGCGTGCTTGGCTGGGGAGTCGGCGGCATTGAGGCGGAGGCGGTCCTGCTTGGTCAGCCTTATTTCATGCAGATTCCTGAAGTTGTGGGTGTACAATTGACCGGCAGCTTGCGGGAGGGTATTACGGCAACCGACCTGGTCCTCACCATTACCGAGTTTTTACGTGAGAAGGGTGTGGTCGGCCGCTTTGTCGAATTTTTTGGTCCGGGCACCAGTCGGCTCCGTCTGCCGGATCGGGCAACCATCGCCAACATGGCCCCGGAGTATGGGGCGACCATGGGATTTTTCCCTGTGGATGAGCAAACACTCACCTATCTTGGTGCCAGCGGCAGGGAAAAAGAACTGGTTAATCTGGTCGAACAGTACAGTAAAGAGCAGGGGATTTTCCGCTCCCAGGACGGTCCTGATCCTCTTTATAGCGTTGTTTATACTATTGAACTCGATCAGGTTGAATCGAGCCTGGCCGGGCCTAAAAAACCGCAGACCCGGATCCCGTTATCCGGAATGAATGATGCGTTTTTCACCCAGCTGTCCCCAGCGCCGGATCAGAAGGCATCGCAGGAGAGTAACGGCGGCTGCTGGGCGGATGAGGGCGGTGCCTGTCAACTGGTCGTCCCTGAGTGCGGATGTTCTGAGGTCCATGAAAACGGATTGCGGCAAGGGTATTTTGATGTGAATGGCGAGCAGATTCCTCTCAAAGACGGTTCCCTGGTTATTGCCGCCATCACCAGCTGTACCAATACCTCAAATCCGGCCGTTATGATTGGGGCAGGACTACTGGCCCGTAAGGCTGTACAACTTGGAGTACAGGCAAAACCATGGGTGAAAACCAGCATGGCGCCGGGGTCAAAAGTTGTCAGCCGTTATCTTGAAGACGCCGGTCTGCTTGCGCCGCTGGAGGCCCTTGGCTTTTACATCGTCGGCTATGGATGTACCACCTGTATCGGCAACAGTGGCCCGCTGAACAGTGAAATAGCAAAGATCATCAAACAAAAGAAGCTGGTGACGGCCTCGGTGCTCAGCGGTAATCGAAATTTTGAAGCGCGTATTCATCCTCTTGTTCGTGCCAATTACCTCTGTTCACCCTTACTTGTCGTCGCCTATGCCATCGCCGGCAGTGTGACCGTGGATTTGCACAATGATCCTCTGGCGGTGACGGTAGATGACCACCCGATTTATCTGCGTGATATCTGGCCCACCGATGAAGAAATCCGTGCTGTTATCAAAGAGACTGTCAGACCGGAATTATTTACCGCGAGTTATGGGCAGGTCTTTTCCGGCAATGAACGCTGGAACGATATGAAGGTTTCCGGCGGTAGTCTGTTTGCGTGGGATGCCGACTCTTCCTATATTCGGGAACCACCGTTTTTCAAAGGATTACCCGAAAAGCCGAGACCCGTGTCGGATATCAGGGATGCCGCCGTCCTGGTGATTTTCGGCGATACCATTACCACTGATCATATCTCACCTGCCGGTGCAATTCCGGTGGACAGTCCGGCCGGAGAATATCTGCAGGGACACGGCATTGATCCTGCGGACTTCAACAGTTTTGGTTCGCGGCGCGGCAATCATCAGGTCATGATGCGCGGAACTTTTGGTAATATTCGGATTCGCAATCAAATGGTTGACCGGGAAGGCGGGTTTACCCGCTTGATGCCGGGTGGAGAGGTGATGAGTATTTTTGACGCCGCCATGGAGTATAAAAAAAGCGAGACACCGCTGGTGATCTTTGCCGGAGAAGATTACGGTACCGGCAGTTCACGCGACTGGGCCGCCAAGGGAACGCTGCTGCTTGGGGTGAAGGCGGTTTTTGCCAAATCCTTTGAGCGGATTCACCGCAGTAATCTTATCGGAATGGGCGTGCTGCCGCTCCAGTTTGAAGCCGGAGAAGATGCCGCTTCTCTCGGCATTGGCGGCAGTGAAAAAATTACCCTGCACGGACTTGCCGATGGGCTGACACCCGGAGGACGGGTTATGGTAACAATACAGAAAGAAGGAAAAATTTCGAGTTCTTTTACAGCTTTCGTACGCCTTGATAACACCATAGAGGTTGAATACTATCGCCATGGCGGCATTCTGCACAAGGTTCTCCGCCAGATGCTCGCTGGAGAATCAAATGCAACGAATATTCATAAAACTAAGTAACCACCTGCTTGAAATCAGTAATGACCGGATAAGCGTAGACTCCGAGGAGTAGTGTTCTGTGGCGGGTCTTAATTAGACATGTAGTATGCCTACGAATCGCCCTGAGACACACGACGCAGTAGATCGAAGTTTTTACGACGCCATCATATAATAAATGTTGAAGAAAAAAAGTCTCTTCAGAATCCTCATCATCTCGCTGGGTACCTGGATTGTTTTCAGCTATATTATTCTTCCGCTTCGTCTTGAAGGGCAAAGCATGGAGCCGAATTATCCGGATGGCGGTTTTCGCTTCTGCTGGCTGCAAAAGTACTTTTTTTTGGAACCGGAACACGGTGACGTGGTCGCCATTCGTTTTGCCGGCAAACGGGTGGTGCTTCTTAAACGCATTGTTGCCCTTGCCGGAGAAACCGTTGAATTTCGGAATGGAATTCTTTTTGTTAACAACCAGAGGGTGGAGGAACCCTATGTCCGCTACCGATCGAACTGGAACCTGCCGTCAAGACAGGTTGCCCGGGGTCGGGTATACGTGGTCGGTGATAACCGTGGTATTTCAATGCACCGGCATCATTTTGGCCAGGTTGATATGCAGCGGATACTTGGAGGTGTACTGTGGTAACGTCTAAACACCTTTTTTTTATATCTATTCTCCTTTGCCTGGTTGTTGTTCTTGGCTTATACCTCTTTCCGAGTAAAGAAAAGCGGGTTAAAAAGCAACTCAATAACCTCACTGAATATGCATCCAAAAAACGAAATGAACCGACGCTTAAAACGCTGACGAAAACAACACGGATAAGCGGTCTGTTCGCAGAAAACTGTATCTTAAAAATCAGTAACCCGAAGATTGAGGGCAACTACAGCCGCAAGGAAATTATGGATCGGGTCAATAGGGTGAGAAATTCTTTTTCCCGGCTCAAGGTTTCTTTCTATGATATCACCATACATTTTACCTCCGACACCAGTTCCGTGGTCCTGCTCACCATGCGGCTCTTGGGAAAGTCGAAAGCCGAAGAGTTTACAGACGTGCAGGAGGTGAAGCTGAAAATGCAGGAAATCCGGGGCAAGTGGCTGATTTCAGGCATTGAGCTGGTTGATATTCTGGAAAGATAATTCTGAAAAAAACGTGCTCTCCCGGTGGGCAACAGCCTGCCGGGAGGCAAGGAGAAGTCTCATCAAAAAAGGTTAGAATTCATAAACCAATTGTGCAGTGAAGGTATCGGCAGATTCATCAGTGCCTCCAACTGCTGTATCATAATCTTCATCGTGGGCATATTCAAAGGCAAGGGTGGTGCCTTTAAAAATACCAATACCAAAAGAGGCGAGGATACGGCTTTCCGGCAGATGTCCAATCATATCATCGGTGCCCTGGTAGGCAACGGCCGCAGTAGACTCCACGCCTCTTATTTCAAAGGTATAGCCGGCTTCAATATTAAAGGCCATCGGTTGATTATCATCAAACCCGCCAAAATTATCAAGGGCTGTAATATACTCGCCGACCAATGATACCGGCCCAATCGCAGCAATAGCATAAGCGCCAAAACCGCCAACATAGTCGGCTTCAAGCAAAGCATCTTCTTTCAGTATTTCGCTTAATCCATCACTGTCGCCAAGACTGTTTATATAGCTCATGCCTACATCTATTGCGTATTCTGCCTGTTTAAAAGCGTAACCGATGTTAGCACCAAACTGTTCTACCTCGCTGTCGCCCCCGCCTTGATTGGTGTCTCCGTTAAAGGCAAAAACGGAGCCGTAGGCGCCACTTGCCTCAAAGCCTATCTGAAGAGCAGTCTCCTGAATTTCTGCGATTTCAAGGGTAAGGGGATCTGAAATCATATTTGATGTAAAATTACCAAAGGGAACATATTGCCTGCCTGCATTGAGATACAGAGGAAATTTTTCGGTATTGCCTATAATGATGTGAGCATCGTCGATAAGAACTTTATCGTCTTCTCCCTCTTCATAAAGGAGTGTAAGATGTGCGCTTGCCCAGTCAGTAACCTTGCCAACGAAACCAAGTTCAACTGTTGCCAGCTCAAAATTACTTTCATTCACTCCTTCAAAATTTTCGGCAGTTGAGCCTTCAACTTCAATCAATGCGCTGAAGTCGATGTACTTATTGGTCATGTGACCAAAACCTTCATTTTGCGCTTTCTTTTTATGGCGTAATATTTTTGAAACTTGTTTTTCCAGGGCTTCGTCTGAAATCACAGGCACATCTGCACTTTGTTTTGTTTTTTCAAGCTCACTTACCCTCTTCATGAGCTGTTGATTCTGTTCAATGAGTAATTGCATCTGACGTTTCAAGGTTTCAATATCGTCAACAGTGCCGCCTGCAAATGCAGGAAAAATTCCAACAAGACTGACCACCCCGGCCAAGGCAATTGTTTTTACCAATTTCTTCTTCATTTTTCTTCTCCTTTTCTTAAACAGCAGAGTTAAGATCCGGAAAAGTTGCGTCCGCAACAGGCAAAAAAAATCCCCGGATCTATTTACAGACTAAAAAATAGATTCGGGGAGTCCCTGATTTTTCCACGAATACCGCTACAGAATGTCCCCTTGTCCACGAGGGAATCCTCAAGATTCATTATAGAAGCTTTCGCTTCATAAAATGACCTTTCATTTTCCAGACAGGTCTTCTGACTCTCCCGCCCTTTCAACGGCCTTCCCATTCCGCTTCAGCAGAATAGTGACACGCAAGGTTGAAAGGGTTCCTTTATCAGCAGATAAAGGCGGGATCACAGCGGCGGGCCCGTCCCGGATTTACACCGGGTTCCCTATTAAGCTCTGTTATGAGCATCTGAAAATATCATTTCCAATAGAATCTAATTTCTTCATTTTTTCAAGAAAAAGCCGGCGTCAATAAAGTGTTGACCGGGAACCCCATAAGAATTTCATTTTTTTTATTCGCATCGCCTACTCCAAGAGGCTCTTTTTTCTGATACTGAAGACAGGCAGAGAAACGTTGCCAGTTGATGCTGTTGACATAAATCCGAATCCTCCTCGGATTTATGATCGTTTTACGGGGAATGAAAGTGGAAGGAAATAAAGAAAGAAAATACAGGGAAGAATAGAGGATTACAAAAGTATTGGGTATTTTTGCTATGAGTGCTTTATGCAACCGCTTGACTTCGGTATATGATAGAGCCACCAAGGCCAGATCGGCAATTTCGGTCGCCCTACGGCTTCCTCCATTACCGGCCGGATCCTGGAACCGTCATCTTTTAACTAAGGCGGAAAACCCGCAACCCACAAAATCGCAGGAGCTTGCCCCCGCAGTCTTACAAGTTCGCTTATCTGCAAGTGATTAAAAACCGTAACGTGCAATGAACAGCTATCGCCCGCAGGGGGCGGCTCCTACAATGTGCTTGAAATTTTTCACTGGCCTTGGAGTCTGTGCTTACCTGATTTTTAACGAAAATCCTAATTTTTCAAGGCACACCTCCGACGAAAAAAATAAGGACAAGTGTGACCGCTGCAATCATCAGCGTACGCAATCCGGACCATAACCAGAATGTCCCGCTGACGCTGGATAGAAAAACACCCAACAAAAAAATACTGCCGAGCGCAATACTGATCGCAAGGATAAAAGGAGAAAGAAAAGGCGGCAGAACGCCCCATTTCGCAAACCAAAGAGGAGCAATGATCACAAGAGAGATCAGTAGGGGTGAAAAACCGTTAACCAGTGCCACAAGTACAGGTACATAACGGCTTGCTTGTCCGTAATCGCTCTCCTGCAGGTTGGTGAGCAGGGCCCGTTCCAGCTCTCTCAGTTCTTTTTTACGCTCAGCAGCCTCGCTCAGATAGGCGCTGCTGAACCCGCTCATGAATAGGGCAATCGCAGCTCCAAGACAAACACTGATTGCCGTC